>DAOVWR010000017.1 GCA_030636545.1 Mycoplasmatota bacterium | reverse complement strand
TGCTATTTGTTCGATTGGAACTCTTATAATCATACCTTTTGTTGTAGTTATGATTAAGTCTTCGTTACCAATAACACTTCTCATCTTAGCAAGTTGTCCATTTTTCTCAGTAATATTAAGTGTTTTAACACCTTTTCCACCACGGTTTTGTTGTCTATATTCATCAACAATAGTTCTCTTACCGTAACCATTTTCCGTTACTACTAGGATTTGATTTTTTTCTTCTGTCACTATTGTGAATCCAATCACCTCAACAGGTGGTGCAATTAGAATTCCTCTAACTCCACTAGCTACTCGTCCCATGTGACGAGCTTTAGTTTCACTAAATCTGATTGCTTTACCATTAGATGCTCCGATAATTACATCTCTTGTACCATCAGTTAATCTTACAGCAAGTAATTCATCTCCCTCACGGAGGTTAATTGCTTTAATACCAGATGTTCTGATGTTTTTGAAATCTCTTACTGGTGTTCTTTTTACAACTCCACGTTTTGTAGCGAAGAATAAGAAGTTATCACTATCAAAATCATCGATTTTAGCAACTGCAGCAAGTGTTTCACCATCATCAAGATTTAGCAAGTTAACGATAGGCAATCCTTTTGATGCTCGTCCATAATTAGGGATTTTATACCCTTTCATTTTGTAAACTCTACCTTTGTTAGTAAAGAATAGTATGAAATCGTGAGTTGATGAGTTAATAATTTGATCAACTACGTCATCTTCATTTGTTTTTATTCCTGTCATTCCTTTACCACCACGATTTTGTGATTTATAAATGTCTGTATTCATACGTTTACAATAACCACTTGATGTAATTGTAATAATAATATCTTCAACTGGGATTAAATCTTCATCTTCAATGTCTAAATCAATTGATAAACTGATTTCTGAACGACGAGGATCTGAAAATCTGTTTTTAATATCCATTAGTTGTCCTTTGATGATTTCAAACTTTTTGTCTTCATGAGCTAAAATAAATTCTAAATCTTCTATTGTACTCATTAACTCTACTAATTCTTTTTCTAATCTTTCTCCTTCAAGCCCCGACAATCTTCTTAAACGCATTTCTAAGATTGCTTTTGCTTGTTCTGAAGATAATTCAAAGCGAGTTTTCAATTGTTGTTCAGCATCATCGTATGATTCTCTTATTGTTTTTATAACTTCATCAATTCGTTTTAAGGCTTTTAGTAATCCTTCTAAAATATGTGCTCTTGATTTAGCTTTTCTTAGTTCAAAAGCCGTTCTTCTAGTTAAAACATCTATTTGGTGATTTACATAATGTACTAGAGATTCTTTGATTGGAAGTACTTTAGGTTGGTTGTTTACTAACGCCAACATGTTTATCCCAAAAGTAGTTTGAAGTGGTGTATATTTATACAAATTATTTAATGTTACATCTGCGTTTACATCTCTTCGTAATTCAATCACAACTCTAATTCCTTTACGGTTAGATTCATCTCTTAAATCGGTAATTCCTTCAATTCTTTTATCTTTTGCTAGTTCAGCAATCTTTTCGATTAGGCGAGATTTATTTACTTGATAAGGAATTTCAGTAATAATGATTGATTTTTTTCCACCTCTAGTTTCAATTATTTCAGTTTTAGCTCGGACCTTAATAGAGCCATTTCCTGTTTCATAGGCTTTTCTTAATCCAGTCATTCCCATGATTGTTCCACCAGTTGGGAAATCTGGGCCTTTAATGTGTTGCATTATCTCTTCTGTAGTAATATCATTATTTTCAATATAAGCTAAAATACCATCAATTACTTCCCCTAAATTATGAGGGGGAATGTTTGTTGCCATCCCGACAGCTATTCCTGTTGATCCATTTACTAATAGATTAGGAAATTTTGAAGGCATTACTGATGGTTCTCTTTCTGATCCATCATAGTTGTCAACAAAATCAATTGTATCTTTTTTAAGATCTGCTAACATTTCAGATGTTATTTTATGCATTTTTGCTTCTGTATAACGCATTGCAGCTGCGCCATCTCCATCAATTGAACCAAAATTTCCGTGTCCATTAACTAGAGGATAGCGATAACTAAATGTTTGAGCCATACGAACCATTGCATCATATATTGCTGTATCTCCATGAGGATGGTATTTCCCCATAACATCTCCGACAATACGAGCTGATTTCTTATATGTTTTCTCTGGATAGACACCTAATTCTTCCATTCCATAAAGGATTCTTCTATGAACAGGTTTTAATCCATCTCTTACATCAGGTAAAGCTCTTGAAACAATAACACTCATTGCATAACTTAGGAAAGATGTTTTCATTTCGGTTGTGATGTTTATATCTTTGATTTTATCAAATGTGTTCATTTCTTCCATGTCATTCATCTCCTAAACATCCAAATTTTGGACATATCTTGCATTAGTTTGAATAAATTCACGTCTTGGAGCAACATCGTCACCCATTAACATAGTAAATACTTCATTTGCCTCAATTGTATCTTCTAATGTAACTTGTAATAACGTTCTAGTGCTTGGATCCATTGTTGTTTCCCATAATTGTTCAGGATTCATTTCTCCAAGTCCTTTATATCTTTGAACAGTAGCTCTAGGACCAAATTCTTTTAATAATGGTTCTAATTGTTCTTCTATATAAGCATATTCAATTTTCTTTCCTTGTTGTACTTTGTAAAGCGGAGGTTGTGCAATATAAACATAGCCATTTTCAACTAACGGTTTTAAATATCTATATATAAACGTTAATAACAACGTACGAATATGCGCACCATCCACGTCTGCATCGGTCATAATAATTATTTTGTGATAACGAGCATCTTTAACGTTAAATTCTTCCCCAATTCCTGTTCCAAATGCTTGAATCATTGATAATATTTCTTTATTTCCTAAAATTTTGTCTAATCTTGATTTTTCAACATTTAATACTTTACCTCTTAGCGGAAGAATTGCTTGGAATGCTGAGTCACGACCTTGTTTGGCACTACCACCAGCACTGTCCCCTTCGACGATATATATTTCTGACTTTTTAGGGTCTTTTGTACGACAATCAGCTAATTTGGAAGCAAAACCTAATCCATCTAGTGGTGATTTACGTCTTGTTGCTTCACGTGCTTTTTTAGCAGCTAAACGAGCTCGACTTGCCATTAATGCTTTTTCAATAATTGTGCGAGCATCATTAGGATTTTCTGCTAAATAACGACCTAATCCATCACTTAAGATTTGAGCAACTATCTTTCTAACTTCAGTTGATCCTAACTTAGATTTTGTTTGTCCTTCAAATTGTGGATCAGGATGTTTAACACTAATAATACAAGTTAATCCTTCTCTAGTGTCATCTCCAACAAAATTTTCATCTTTCTTGAAAATATTGTTGTTCTTACCATAGTTATTTAGAACTCTAGTAAGTGTCATTCTAAATCCTTCTTCGTGTGTTCCACCTTCAATATTATTAATATTGTTCGTGAAACTAAAAATGTTTTGAGCATATCCATAATTGTATTGCATAGCTATTTCCACAGTTATATTATCAATTTCACCTTCTGAATATATAACACCTTTGTGCAAAGTATCGCCAGAACGATTTAAATACTCAACATACTCTTTTATTCCACCTTCATACATATATTTGTTCATAATAGGTTCATCGCCTCTTAAATCGTTAATTTCTATTGAAAGCCTGCGATTTAAAAACGCTAATTGTTGAACTCTATTACGTAATATTTCATATTCATAAACTGTTGTATCTTTAAATACAAGGGGATCAGCTTTGAACCAAGTGACTGTCCCTGTTTTATCAGATACTCCGTGATCTATTAGTTTGGTAGCAGTGAATCCATATTCATATCTTTGTGTATATTTATGTCCATCTTTATGAATTTCAACATCCATCCACTCACTTAGTGCATTAACAACACTAGCTCCAACACCGTGTAATCCACCTGAAACTTTATACGAATCATGATCAAATTTACCACCAGCATGAAGTGTTGTTAAGATTGTTTCAACTGCGGGTAATCCTGTTTTTGGATGTATATCAACAGGTATTCCACGTCCGTTATCTTCAACTCTAATAATATTATCTGGTAGTATTTCCACAGTAATATGTGATGCAACACCGGCTAGTGCTTCATCTATTGAATTATCTACTATTTCCCATACTAAATGATGTAATCCTCTTGGTCCTGTTGATCCAATATACATTCCTGGGCGTTTTTTTACTGCTTCTAATCCTTCTAGTATTTGGATATTACTTGAATCATAACTTCCATTCATTATTGTCACTCTCCTTAATGTAGCCATTTTCAATTGTAAATAGCTTGTAATCATTTATCTTTTTTAAATTAATTCCGTTTATTTCTGTTGATGTGATAAAGTTTTGTGTTTTATTTTGAATATAATCTATTAAATTGTTTTGTCTATCTTCATCTAGTTCACTTAGTACATCATCTAAAAGAAGAATTGGGTAATCTTTTTTATAATCATAAATAAAATCTATAAGCGCTAGTTTTACTGATAAAACAGAACTTCTCATTTCACCTTGAGATGAATGTGTTTTGATATAATTACTATTTAAATAAAATTCTATATCATCTCTATGTGCTCCTATATTTGTTGTTCCTGTGATAATATCATACTTATATTTATTAACAAATTCTCTTTTATAGTTAGTTTTTATGCTTGGTAAATACTTAATTTGAAGATTATCTTCTGAATTTGATAAATATTTGTATATTTTGTTAGTGTATTCGTTAATTTTATTTATAAATTCTTCTCTTTGAGAAACAACTTCCTCTAGATATCCAATTAGTTGATCTGTGATGATATCTAATAACATCATGTCTTCATTTTTATTGAGTTGCATGGCTTTAAGTAGGTCATTTCTTTGTTTTAATACTTTTTTATAATTGACCAACGAATAAAGGTATTGTTTAGATATTTGTCCTATTTCTAAATCAAGAAACTTTCTCCTAATTTGAGGATTTCCTTTTATTAAATCTAAATCCTCAGGAGCAAATATAACTACATTTAATATACCGATGTATTCACTTAATCTCTCTAACTCTATTTGGTTATATTTTGCTTTTTTACCGATTTATGAGATGATGATATCTAATTCTATATCCTTGCCTTTTAAATTGATTAGAGAATTGATTTTAGCGTATTCTGTGCCTATTTTAATAACATCTCTATCTTTATTTACTTTATGCGACTTAGTTAATCCTAAAATGTGGAGTGATTCTAATATACTTGTTTTGCCTTGAGCATTTTTTCCAATAAAAATATTAGTGTGATTACTAAACTCGGCCTCTAATTTTTCATAGTTCCTAAAATTAGTTAATTCAAGTTTTTTAATTTGCATTATTTGCCGATTCGATAAGTACCAATTCCTTTAATTAGAACTTTATCTCCTGGGTATAGTTTTTTTCCTCTTCTAGCTTCTAAAACATCGTTAACATAAATTGTTTTTTCTGCCAAAATTGCTTTTGCCATACCACCTGATGATACTAAATTTGCAAACTTAATAAATTGGCCTAATGTTATGTATTCACTACTAATAATTATCTTTTCCACAGGGTCACATTCTTTCATATATATTATTATATTAATTATATAATAAAGATAATAATAATACAAGTGTTTGAGGGTGTATATATAATAAAAAAAGTCCCGAAGGACTTTTTAATTTATTCTGTTCGAACTGGTAATATTAATTGAAGCATATTTTCATCATAATCACCTTTAATTATAAATGGTCTTATTTCTCCTGTAAAATTAATTGTTATTTCACTCGAATTAAATATTTTTAAAGCATCTAGGATATATTTTGAGCTAAATGCAATTTTAATTGGCGCTCCAATAATTTCATCAACTGGATAAACTTCTTCTAATACTTTACCTATTTCTGGACTATTTGAAGTTATTTCAACGATATTATCTTGTCTTAATTGTAATTTAACAATTGCGTTATTTCCATCTCTACTCGAAAGTAAACTAGCTCTTTCAATTGCAGTAGATAAATTCTCTTTATTAAATTTAATTATAATTGGAAATTCAGTTGGAACTAATTTTGAAGTTTCTGGGTAATTTCCTTCTAATAAACGAGATTGGAATAATAAACTTCTATATTTAAATAAGATTTTTGATTGATCAAAATGAAGTTCTACCATTTCATTATTATTTTCCAACACTTTGATTAATTCATCTAAACTACGCCCTGGAATAATAATATTTAATGGTTCATAAACTTCACTTAATTCAATTTGTTTTTGACTTAAACGATAACTATCCGTGGCAATTGCAGTTAATTTATTTCCATCAATTTTAAAGTTAACACCTGTTAGTATTGGTCTGTTTTCAATAGAAGAAGTAGCAAAAGCTGTTTGTCTAATTATAGTTTTTAGTGTGCGTACATTAATTTTTATTGATTTAATTTTTTCACTAAATTCTAATTCTGGATAATCATCAATGTCCATCATATTTAATGTAATATCTGATCTATCAGCTTCAATTCTAATCATATTATCTACAACAGATGATATAACAACTTTTAATCCATCTAATTTTCTTATGATCTCAATAAAATATTTACCTGGTATTAAAACTGATCCTTGTTTTTTAATAACTAAACTAGTATCTTTTATTACTAATTTAATAGCAATATCTGAATTACTAGTAGTTATAATTAAATGATCTGATAAAACATCAAGTTTTATACCTTGTAAAGCAGGATTAGGTGTTTTATTTGATAAAGCTTTATGAGCAACTATCAAATTACTTAGTAAAATGTCTTTGTTAATTTGAAAATTCATCCAATCACCTCTTAATTAATTATTGTTTTTATTTGTTATTGTTATTAATGTGTTGTGGAAATGTGGAAACAATCAAAAATCTACATATATTATACCATATAATTAGGTTTTAAGTGTTTTTATTTTTAGTTTTCTCCACATTTTATGCGCAATTTCTCCACATCTTTTTTAACATCTTTATTCATTTCTATTTCGTTTGTTATTTTTTCAACAGAATGCATTACAGTTGAGTGATCTCTGTTGTTATAATAAGTTCCTATTTTTTTATAAGGAATATCATATATTGTTTTAATTAAATACATTGACACTTGTCTAGGAAAAACATACTTAAATGTTCTTTTTCTAGATATTAAATCTATCGTTGTTATGCGATAATAATCACTTACAATACTTAATACATTATTTATTTTATTCTCACTTAAAAAATTACCGTTATTTCTTGGTTTAACAAGATTTTCTAAAGCTAATTCAGCGTTTTTAACATTAAAATCTAAATTAAATGCTGTGCAATAAAACAACACTCTTTTTAATGCTCCTTCTAACTCTCTAACGTTGTTTTCAAATACGCTTGCTATATATTCTAATACATCATCTGGAATCAAAGATGCATCCGATGTTTCAGCTGTTAATTTCTTTTTCAAAATCTTTATTCTCAAATCAAGTGCAGGTCTATTAATATCTACAGTTACTCCCCATTCAAAACGAGAAGTTAATCTTGCCATGATATCTTTAAGCTCGCTAGCATTACGATCACTTGTTATTACAATTTGTTTTTGAGATCCATGTAATGTTTCAAACAATTTAAAGAATTCTTTTTGAGTTTTCTCTTTTTTAGCTAAAAACTGAATATCATCAACCAATAAAACGTCTACATCTCGGTATTTTTGGTTGAATTCATCAAATCTCTTTTTACTAGCATACCTAACAAACTCTTCAACAAATTGATCGGTTTTAACATATAAAACCTTTTTATTCATGTCGCCTTCTAAAATATAGTTACCAACACATTGCATCAGGTGGGTTTTTCCTAGTCCTACATCACCAAATATATATAAAGGATTAGCAACTATTCCTGGTTGATCAGCAATTTTGATTGCACTAGTGTAAGCTAATCTATTTGAATTACCAACAACAAAACTATCAAAATTATAACTTGGATTCAAATTACCTTGAAGATATTTATTTTCAATGGTTATATCCGGTGTGGTTATCGAAAATTCTCGATTATCAGAAAGTTCCTCTCCAGCTTGTTCTTGTGTCATAATTTTAAATTTATGTACTTCATCTAGTTTATCTTTCAGATATCTATTTATCTTATTTAAATATAGAATTTCAATTCGTTTTTTTATAAATTCATTTGGTGCTATAATGTATATATAATTGTTTACTACCTTAAAAATAGTGTTTACAGGTTCAAAAATGTCTGCAAACACCACTTCTTCTAAATCATTTTCTAATTCCAGTTTGATTTCTTCCCAAATTTTATTGTATTTTTCCACCATGTTCACCTCAAATTATCTCACCCCAAATATAACATATAAATTAGATAAAAAAAATATAAAGTTTCCCACAAAAAATGTGGAAAAATATAATATGTAATCCTTTTTACAACATTGCTCCACAATTATAAAATAGCCTTAACATGCCATTTAAACCCACTTGTAACATTTCCACACAAGGGAATTCCACATTATCCACATTTCCACATTCGTATATTGTTAAAACACGAAATAAAGCCGTTTTTTAGTGTGGATAACTTTTTAGAATTTATGATAAATAAAAATAAATTGAGATTAGTATTGACACATTTTTTTATTGCATATATAATTGTATAGCATGGTTTTTAACTATTGATGTAGGAGGTGTTGAATATGCCAAAGAGAACATATCAACCAAATAAAAGAAAAAGAGCAAAAACTCACGGGTTTATGGTGAGAATGAGTTCGCCAACTGGAAGAAGAGTTTTAGCAAGAAGAAGACTTAAAGGACGTAAAAAATTAACTGTATCAGATGAATAAGCTTTAAAACATCATATAAATATTATATAAATACCTGAGACCACTTGAAAAAATATAATAATATGTATTTTTTCAAGTGGTTTTTAATTTATAGTAGGTGATATAGTGAAAAAAGAGTACAGAGTAAAGAAAAGCAGTGAGATTGAGATGATCGTTAAACACAAACAAAGTAGAGCTAATAAGTACTTTGTTGTGTATAAAAAAGAAAACCATGTTAATAATCATTTTAGATTTGCTGTTAGTGTTTCGAAGAAATACGGAAATGCCGTAGAAAGAAACAAAATAAAAAGACAAGTAAGAGAAATAATATCAAAATTTGATATTATTGATATTATTGATGTTTTTGTTGTAGTTAGAATACCGACTAAAGGAATTTCCTTTAACGAAATTAACAATTCAATAACATCATTAGTAAAAAAACTAAATATTTTGAGGTGACGAAATGAAAAATTCAACAAGAATACAGTTATTAGTAGCAATATTAGTACTTGTAGCATTATTAAGTGGATGTAGTAACTCAGCAGACATGTATTCATCTCCAATTGGTATTGAAGGTGGAGTAGGATGGGTTCAATGGATTGTTTTACAAATTGCTGACTTTACTTACTGGGTTAGTATGCAATTAGGTGGATATTACTTTGTAGGGCTTATTATTGTAACTCTAATTGTTAGAACTGCAGGATGGCCAATTTACTCAAAAAGTAATGCAATGACTATGAAAATGCAACAAGCACAACCAGAGTTAGATAAAATCAAAGAAAAATATCAAGGAAAAACTGACGATACAGCACAAAAGAAAATGCAAGCAGAAACGTTAGAAGTTTATAAGAAATATAATATTAACCCTATGGGATGTTTATTACCATTCTTACAAATGCCGATATTCATTGCAATGTACCAAGTTGTAAGAAGAATTCCTCTATCTGATGGAATGGTAGATAATATTATAGTGGATGGGGTAAGAGACTTCTCAGACTTGAATTTCTCATTCTTATGGATTAGTGATTTAGGTGGAGCAGATCAATTCTATATTTTACCAGCATTAGTAGGTATATTGATGTTTTTATATCAAAGATACTCAATGAAAAAACCAGAATATCTACAAAACCAAAAATATAAATCTTCACAAGGATCTCAATCAGAAAAAACGATGAAAATGATGTCATATTTTATGGTAGTAATGCTTGTTTGGATAGCTAAAGATGTTTCAGGGATAGCATTATATTGGATAGTAGGTAACGCTTATCAATTCTTACAAACATATTTAAACAGAAGATCAAATTTCAAAAAAATCGAGCTTGAAAGAAATAAGATTTAGGTATCAATTATGAGAAAAATACAATTTGATATTAAGTCTTTAGACGAAGCATTAAAATATGCATCAAAAGAGTTGAGAATAAGCGAAGATGTTATTGAAATTAATGTAATTGATAAAAAAAGCATGTTAGGATTTGTAAAATCTTATACAGTGGAAGCGGTAGTTAATATTGATCCAGCTGAAATAGGATATAAAACATTATCTGAATTATTTGAAAATATGCAACTAGAAGCACAAATTGAAATGAGTAGACGTAATGAACGCGAAATCTCATATACTATTAACACATCAGAAAATCCTTTATTAATAGGAAAAAACGGTAAAACTCTTGAAAATATTCAATTTTATATTAGAAATATTGTCAACTTATATAGTGATGAACACTTAATTGTTTTAGTTGATATAGGTGGATATAAAGAAAATCGTAAAAAACAATTGGAGATATTAGCTACTAAAACAGCGAAAGAAGTTGCTAGAACTAGAGTAGAAGCTAAATTATACCCAATGAACGCTTACGAAAGAAGAATTATTCACACAAAACTTTCTGATTGGAGAGATGTTTCAACAATTTCAGAAGGTGAAGGGCAAGAGAGACACTTAGTAATTAAACCAAAGAGGCGATAATTATGAAATTAGTGGTAGGTTTAGGAAATCCTGGTAGAAAATATAAATCAACAAAACATAATGTTGGATTTATGTGTTTAGATTATTTTGCTAAAGAGAATAAACTTAAGTTTAAAAAAGATAACAAATTTAGTGGGGAAACCCTTAGAATGGGGAATTTAGTATTGTTAAAACCCCATACTTTTATGAATGAATCTGGACAAAGTGTTAGGAAAATAATGAATTTTTATAACATCTCTGAGAATGATATCTTAATTATTCATGATGATCTTGATTTACCTCTTGGTAAAACAAGATTAAGAGAAAAAGGTAGTTCAGCGGGTCATAATGGGATAAAATCAATAATGAGTAATATTCAAACTGAAGAGTTTAAAAGAGTACGTATTGGTATTGATAAGAATCCTCTTTATGAGACAAAAAACTATGTTTTAAGTTCTTTTTCTAAAAATGAAAAAACTTTAGTGGAACCAATTTTAATTAAAGTATCAGAAATTATCACTGATTTTAACAATGATGTTAATTTCGTCCAATTAATGACAAAAAATAATTAATTATATACAATATATTAAAGCCTAAATAGGCTTTTTTATTTGTATTAGGAAAATTGTTATGCTAAGATGTTATTAGAAATAAGCGAACCCCCTACTAATAGAGGATTCGCTATAAGTGCGTGGTGAGAATATGAAAAAGATTATTGATTATTTATCAAAAACCCCTTATTTTAAGGGAATAACGACAAAATTCATTAACAATGACGAAATTCAAATAACTAATACTAACGATAATATTAGTCTTTTAGTATTGTTGTATTTGTTCAATAAAAACAATAAAAATATTTTAGTGGTTACTCCAAACCTTTATAAAGCTCAAAAAGTATATGATGAGTTGGTAAACTATATAAACAACGAACAATTATCTTTCTTTCCACAAGATGAATTTGTAACAACAGAAATGCTCGCAATAAGTGAGGAATTCAAATTAGAAAGAATAAATGCTATAAAAAAAATAATTGAAAATAAAAAGAATCTTGTTGTGACAAATACAACAGGATTGTTGAAGTATGAACTACCAAGAAAGAAATGGGAAAGCGCTATTTTAAACCTTTCAAAAGGAGATGTTGTTAACCTAAAAATACTCCCAAAAAGACTCGTTTCTTATGGATATAAAAGAGGATTAACTGTTGAAAAACAAGGTGATTTTAGTTTAAGAGGAAGTATTTTAGATATTTATCCAATTAGTGAAACTAAACCAATTCGTATTGATTTCTTTGATGATGAAGTAGATTCTATTAGATATTTTGATCTTAATACTCAAAGATCAACAGTTCAAACAAGAAAATGTACTATTTACCCTATATACGAGTTTTTCTATACCAAAGAAGAATTACTAGTGATTAAAGAGAAAATGGAGAGTATTATAAACACTGGCCATTTAAGCGATGAAGCAGCACAAAGAATCAAAGAGGATATGCTTAATCTAGAAAATTATAACGATGTTGATAAATTATCACGGTATATGACATTTTTAAATGGTAAGTCTGAAACTATTATCGATTATATGGATAATCAAGTTGTAATCTATTGGGATTATAAAAGAATTAAGGAAAACTATAGAGATGTTGTTAGAGATATAACCGATTGGTATGATACTACTAATGATTATGCTAGTATTGGGTTTAATTTAATTAAGGACATAAATCATATTTATAGTGATAAATCGCTATATTTAGATGTTTTTGGTGATAACAAGAAGTACAGTATTTCGGTAGATGTTAGAGCAAAAGAACCAATACTATACAATAATAATATCCACATGGTAGTTAATGATTTAAAGAAATATAATCGCTACATTACAGTTATTATTGCTTTTAAAACATTAAAATCATTGAAAAAATTTGTTGAACTTGTCGATGAAAAGGTAGATTATCAAATTATTGGTATAAATGATGATATTCAAGTAAAAAGAATCAATCTATTAGTACAAGAACACACAGTTAGTTTTGAATTATTTAACGTTAATACAATTGTTTTAACTGAGAAGAATCTATATAAACAAAAAGAACTAAAAAAGGCTAAATATCGATCTGTTATTAAAGACACTAAAAAATTAACAACCATAGACGAACTTAAAAAAGGTGATTATGTAGTTCATTATGATCATGGAATTGGTAGATTTTTAGGAATAGAGACAATGACTCTGGGAAAAAACACTAACGATTACATATTTATCCAATATCGAGGGGATGATTCTTTATATATTCCTGTAGAAAATATAAAACTTATTCAAAAATTTGTTGGAAGCGAAAGTATAAAACCTAAATTAAACAAACTAGGAAGCGCAGATTGGGCTAAAACTAAACAAAGAGTTAGAGCTAGAATAAAAGATATTGCTGATCGCTTAATTAAACTATATGCTGCTAGAGAAGAAGCAAAAGGATTCGCATTTAGCGAAGATATTAGTCTTCAAACAGATTTTGAGGCAGGATTTCAATATGAAGAGACAGTAGATCAAATAAAAGCCATAGAAGATGTTAAAAGAGATATGGAATCAATTACTCCTATGGATAGATTACTATGTGGAGATGTTGGGTATGGTAAAACAGAAGTAGCTTTAAGGGCTGCTTTTAAGGCTGTTCTAGATAATAAACAAGTTGCTTATCTAGCGCCAACTACAGTGCTTTCCCGTCAACACTATTATACTTTTAAAGATAGATTAGATGAACACGGAATAAGAGTAGAATTATTAAATAGATTTATTACTAAATCAAAACAAAAAAAGATTCTACATGATATTAGAATTGGGACTGTAGATATTGTTATAGGAACTCATAGAATATTGTCAAAAGATATGAATTTTAGTGATTTAGGGCTATTAATTATTGATGAAGAACAAAGATTTGGAGTAGAACATAAAGAGAAGATAAAGGAAATTAAAGTGAATATAGATGTCTTGTCTTTAAGTGCCACTCCTATTCCAAGAACATTACAAATGGCTATTATGGGTGTAAAGAGTATGAGTTTATTAGAAACTCCCCCGGCAAATAGATATCCGATCCAAACATACGTACTAGAGAGAAATGATTCAATAATTAGAGATGCAATAGAGCGGGAATTGGCTAGAAACGGCCAAACTTTCTATTTGTATAATAGAGTAGATGATATCAACATTATTGCTAATCGAGTTCAAAGATTAGTGCCTCAAGCAAGAGTTTGTTATGCTCATGGGAAAATGAGTAGAGTACAGTTAGAAAACGTAATTGAAGCCTTTTTAGACAAACAATACGATGTGTTAGTATCAACAACTATTATTGAGACAGGAATTGATATTCCTAACGCTAATACCTTGATAATACACGACTCTGATCGCTTAGGACTTTCACAACTTTACCAAATTAGAGGAAGAGTTGGGCGTAGTGACAAAATAGCTTACGCATACTTAATGTTTAAGAAACATAAACAACTTAATGAAGAAGCAGTAAAAAGATTAAAGATTATAAAAGAGTTCACAGAACTAGGAAGTGGCTTTAAAATTGCTATAAGGGACCTTTCAATAAGAGGTGCTGGAGATATTTTAGGGACACAACAATCAGGATTTATGGATAGTGTAGGACTAGATTTATATATTGAAATGTTAAAAGATGAAATAGCTATTCAACGTGGAGAAAAAGAAGAATTTATCGAAGAAAAACAACCAATCAGATTAAGTGTCAGCAAGTATATTGATTCTAGTTATATAGATAATGACTATATTAAGATAGAAATGCATCGTAAAATAGCTAATATCAAAACAAAAGATGACGTTTTACTATTGATTGAAGAATTTAAAGACAGATTTGGAGTTCCTTCAAAAGAAATAGTACTTTACATGTATGAAAAACTATTTGAATATCTCGCAATTCAAAAGGGTGTTGAGAAAGTGAGAGAAACAAAGACTAGTATCACATTCATTATCAGTAAAGAAAAATCTCAAGAGATTAATGGCGAATATATGTTCATGAAAGCTAATGATATTAGTAAATTCATCACCTTTAAGTATCGATTAGATAGAGTGAATATTATTATTGATACAATGAAACTTAATAAACATTATATATACTTAATAGTTGAGTTACTTGAAGCGCTTTAATAGGAGAAAAGGCTAATTATAGCCTTTTTTTCTTTATATAATAATTATAATTTAATCTAATTTTCCATTGACAATTTAAAATATCTCTAGTAGAATACAATTGGGAAATATCAAAAAAGGCGCACCAAAATTAATAATTATAGTGTATGCCATTAGTGTACCTATATTTAGGTGCTTTTTTTATTTTTGAGGAGGTATTATTTATGGAATTTAGTTATGATGTAGTTGTAGTAGGGGCAGGACCTGCGGGAATATTTACTTGTTATGAACTATCTAGAAAAATGCCTAATTTAAAGGTTCTTTTAGTGGATAAAGGTCTAGATATTTATGCCAGAAGATGTCCTATCCTTGAAAAAAAGATTGATAAATGCCCAGAAAACAGAGAAGGAGTAGCAGGATGCCATCCTAGTTGTTCAATAACTAGTGGATTTGGTGGTGCTGGAGCTTATTCTGATGGGAAGTTCAATATTACTAGTGAATTTGGTGGATGGATGACTGAATATGTAGAAAAAGACGTGGTAGAAGAGTTAATTAACTATGTTGACAAAATAAATTTAGAACACGGAGCTACAGAAAAGATTACAGATCCAACAACAAAGAAAGTAAAAGAGATAGAAAAAAGAGGATTAGCTTCTGGACTTAAATTGCTTAGAGCTAAAGTAAGACATTTAGGAACAGAAGAAAACCTAGATATACTAAAAAGTATTTACGAACATTTACAAACAAAGATAGATATGCGATATAAAACAGAAGTTACTGACTTTATAGTGGAAAACGGCTCTATTAAAGGAGTTTATCTTAATGGTGATAAAATCATTTCTCGTAGAGTTGTTGTAGCTCCTGGTAGAGATGGTGCTGAATGGTTAACTGAAATGTGTAAGAAATATAATATACCAAGATTAGCTAATCATGTTGATATTGGTGTTAGAGTAGAAACTAATGATGAAATCATGGAAGAAATCAATGAACACCTTTATGAAGGAAAATTTATCTTTCGTTCAAGTGTTGGAACATCAGTAAGAACATTTTGTTCTAATCCTAGTGGACATGTTGTAGTTGAAAATCATAGTGGAACAATGATTGTTAATGGACATTCTTATCGTGATTTAGCATTAGGAAGTAAAAATACTAACTTTGCACTACTGGTATCTCACCCTTTTAGTGAGCCATTTAATCAACCTAACGAGTTTGCTAAACAAGTTAGTAGATTAGCTAATATGCTTAGTAATGGCGGAGTTATTATTCAAAAATATGGAGATATTAAAAGAGGTAGAAGAACAACTTATAAGAGATTAAAAGAAGGGTTTGTTACTCCGACTTTGAAAGAAGCAGTACCAGGAGATTTAGGATTAGTGTTACCATACAATACAATGAAATCAATTATTGAAATGATTGAAGTATTAGATAACATTACACCAGGAATTGCAAGTGATCATACGTTATTTTATGGTGTAGAATCTAAATTTTATAGTGCAAGACCACAAGTTAATGAATTCTTTGAATCACCAGTAGAAGGTCTATATTTTGGTGGAGACGGAGCGGGAATAACACGTGGATTAGCGCAAGCTGGAGCAAATGGTATTTGGATAGCAAGAGACATAATAAGTAAATTTTAGGAGGATAATATGAGTAGTGTTGTAGTTGTAGGTACTCAATGGGGAGATGAAGGAAAAGGTAAAATCACAGACTTCCTCGCTGAAAAGGCAGATGTAGTTGTAAGATTTCAAGGTGGAAATAATGCCGGGCATACTATTGTTTTTGATAACAAGAAGTTTGCTTTACATTTAATACCTTCAGGTATATTTAGAAAAGACGCTATAAATATATTAGGGAATGGCATGGTAATAAACCCTAAAGCTTTAATAGAAGAACTTGATATGTTAAAAAAAGGCGGAATAAATGAATTTAATCTAGCTATCTCAGATCGAGCTCATGTTGTTTTACCATATCATTCGACTTTAGATCAACTATTTGAGGATTTAAAAGAGGGAGATAAGAAAGTAGGAACAACAAATAAAGGTATTGGTCCTGCGTATACAGATAAAGCAGCTAGAATTGGAATTAGAGTATGTGATTTTGTTGATTTAGAAGTATTTAAAGATAAATTAACTGATAATTTAAACTATTACAATAAAATATTTAAACTATTCGGAAAACAAAGCATCGATATTGATAAAGTATATAGTGAATATAAAGATTACTCATTAAGAATTAGGGAATATGTTACTGATACGAGCATTCTATTGAATGATCAGTTTGATAATAATAAAAATGTCCTATTTGAAGGTGCACAAGGATCTTTACTTTGTTTAGACCATGGAACTTATCCTTACGTTACATCTAGTTCACCAACAGCTTCATCTGTACCACTAAATACAGGTATTTCCCCTAAGTTAATAGATGAAATATTGGGCGTTACTAAAGCTTATTCTACAAGAGTAGGAAGTGGCTATTTTGCAACAGAGGTTGAAAACGGAGTTACAAAAAGAATTAGAGAAGTAGGGAACGAATTTGGAACAACAACAGGAAGACCAAGAAGAATTGGTTGGATAGATACTGTGGTATTAAGACATTCTAAACGTATAAGCGGGTTAACAGCGTTAAGTGTTATGCTTCTTGATGTTCTTACTGGGATTGAAACCTTAAAGATTTGTACTTCTTATGAGCTTGATGGTAATATAATTGATTATATTCCAGCAAGCATTAAGGAAGTAAATAGATGTAAACCAGTATATATCGAACTTCCTGGATGGAAAGAAGATATAACAAAAACCGCTAATTTTAGCGATTTACCATTAAACGCACAAGGATATCTGAATAAAATAACTGAATTGACTGGATTAGACTTAGCAATATTTTCTGTAGGACCAGACAGAACACAGACGATTGTTTTGAAGGAATTATATAAATAAAAAGGATTATCAGCGATAATCCTTTTTTTTTATAGTATTTTTTTAACTGCTTTAGCTACTGCGCGAGCATTTATCATCAAATCATTGAATTTTTTAGGTTTTAATGATTGTGCACCATCACTAAATGCTTTTTCTGGTTCATGGTGAACTTCAATTATTAATCCATCAGCTCCAGCTGCGATACTAGCTAGAGATAAACTTTCCACTAAATCCCATTTTCCTGCGGCATGTGAAGGATCAATTATTACTGGTAAATGACTTACCTTTTTAACAATTGGAACTGTAGAAATATCTAATGTATTTCTTGTATATGGTTCGAAAGTTCTTATTCCTCTTTCACATAGGATAACTTTATCATTACCACCAGCCATAATGTATTCAGCACTCATTAACCATTCTTCAATAGTATTAGAAAATCCTCTTTTCAATAATATTGGTTTATTAAGTTTACCTAATTCTTTTAATAAGGCGAAATTTTGCATATTTCTTGCGCCAATTTGAATGATATCTACATATTTTAGAAAATCAGGTATATGATCTTTATCCATTAATTCCGAAACGACAGGCATACCATACTTTTCACCGATGCTATGAAGAATTTG
>DAOVWR010000083.1 GCA_030636545.1 Mycoplasmatota bacterium | reverse complement strand
TCAAATAAAGCTTAAATTAAGCGATAAATTCATTAATAGAATTCTTTCTATAAACGAACTTAAGCGATATAATTCTATTTCACATGAACAGAGAAAATTAGAATATATATCAGGACGATTTGCGGCTAAAGAAGCTTATACAAAAGTCTACAAGAAATTTGATGAGCCATTAAATTTTATCGATGTTGAAATCTTGAATGATGAATCTGGGGCTCCATATATAGTTTCAAAATATAGACCTAATGATAAAATATTAGTAAGCATCTCACATTCAGCAAATTATGTTGTAGCAATATGTTCTAAAGAGTAAAAAAATCTCACTTTTTATAGTGAGATTTTTTTTGACTGAAATATTCTTTTATTACTCCATTTCGATAAGCATCTAGAAGTTTATAAAGATCATCTATCTCTTCTTGAAGTTTTATACCTTTATCAGTATCGTATAAATATTCTCTATCAATATTAACTTCTTCTGATTGGTTTAGTGAGATAATGTCTTTTTCATTATCAATAATTTCTTCTAGTGTTGTGAATCTTTCGTGTGAGATTAAGAAAATTTTATATGAATCAATTACTAATGTATAGCCACCTATCATAATTTTAGCAGCGTATTGTTTACTCATTCCGCCATCTATAGCGTAGATTCTACCATCAGCCAAGATAGGTTTATCTCCCACTGAAATATCACTAGGGACATGGCCGTTGATAATCTTTGATTTATTATAATCAATCTTGAATTCTTCATAGATGTTTTTTAGAATTGTTTCATTCTCTCTCAACAAGAAATAATTATTAGTTTCCTCATAATGGCTATTCTTATCTTCAATAAAGTATCTTTCAAATGTTTTCATTGCTTTTTTACCAAACACTGGAGAGTTTTCCCCTTGCCACAAGAAGATAAAGTAATCATTATTATTGTTGCTCTTCTTATTATTACGATGCAAATAGCTTATTCTAAGTTTTGTTTCTAGGACTTTAAATAGTTCTCTTCCGCTGTAGTATTTGTGATCAACTTTTATTTTTGAGAATGATCCATCTTCATTAAGTGGAATACATCCGTGAAATAGTAAATTATTATTATATCTTAGGTATATATGGCCATTTTGAAATAGAAATTCAATATGGAGTTGAAGTAAATCATTATTCAAGAAGGCATTTTTAAGTTGAGCTAGTAAATCTTCTTCTTCTTTAGTTAGTTTGTAAGGATCTAGGGGATCAATTGTTGGGAAGTAAGAATCTAATAAAGGATAAGTTACACCAGCTATTTTAATTGTTCCTTTATCATAATTAATTTTATCTAGAAGACGACGATCATCTAATTTAAAGTTTGGGTTTCTTTTGAAGACTAATCCTTCAAGCTTGAATTGTAAGATTGCGGCTGCTTTATGCATTTTAGCTACTAATAGTTCTTTATCAACATCTGGTTTGATAGTACTATTTTTGGGCATAAATATTTTACATTCATCATCCTGGTAATGTTTTGATGCATATCTTGCGAAAGGAAGAAGATTTATACCATACCCATCTTCTAAAGTATCAAGAGTATTATATCTTGCTGAATTTCTAAGTACATTACAAATTGCTAATTTACTACCACAAGCTGCTCCCATCCATAAGATATCATGGTTTCCCCATTCAATATCTACTGAATGATACTTAATCATTTTATTCATTACTAAGTGGGCACTAGGACCTCTATCAAAAATATCACCAACAATATGGAGGCGATCAATTGTAAGTCTTTGAATAAAGTATGAAATTTCAATTATGAATTTTCTTTGTCTATTTGTTTTAAATATTGCATCGATAATTGCATTATAATATTGTGATTTATCAGCAATAGTACTTTTCTCAAACATAAGTTCTTGGATTATATAAGAAAATGCTTTAGGTAAGCTTTTTCTTACCTTGCTCTTTGTATATTTTTGTGACATATATTTACTAATTTCAACCAGATTTAATAGTTGTCTCCTAATGAAAACTAAGTATTCTTCTTTTTCCATCAAGTTTTCATATTTCCTTAACATTTGTTTAGGATAATAGATAAAGAAAGCTAGGCGATCTTTTTCCTCTGCTTTTAAATCAGGAAAAATGATATCAAGTTTTCCTCTAGTTACACCTGATCCATTCTTTAAGAAGTGATTAAAAGTATCGTATTCTCCATGGATATCAGATAGAAAATGTTCAGTACCTTTGGGAATGTTTAGAATAGCTGTCAAGTTTATTAGTTCAGTACTTACCTCTTGAACAGTAGGAAACTCTTTAGCTAGTAACTTTAAATACTTTAACTCATAATTATTTTTCATTGGTATACCTCTTCCGTACTTATGTCTAAAACAATTATAACATTTTCTAAATGACATTTATACATTATTTTTTGTGGCTTATCAATATTTAACATCAAAATCAATAGTATATAACACTTGCTTTTTTACTCGTTTTTTTATACAATAAATAGAGCTAAGGAGTGGTATTATGGCAGATTATAAAACTGGTTTTAAACGTCAAAAAAACGACCGACTTATATCTTATATTTTAATAGGATTTGCGGCTTCGTTTTTCGTTATAATTATAAGTGTTATTATGTTTAACTTATTATCAAAGGATTTAGAGTATTCAAATTTTGATCGTATTGAAGATTATTCACAAATTACAACTATGCCAGAAGATGAATACTTAGTATACTTTTATTCAGAAGATTGCTATTACTGTAAGGAAATCAAATTCCAAGTATTAGAATTTGCTGATGAAAATAATGCAAATATCAAAGTGTATATGCTAGATGCAGGAAACGTAACAGGTTATAATAATGTATCTGGAATGGATGGAACACCTACTATATTAATGGTTGTTAATGGACAACTTGTTGACTTAGTTGGGGGATCTACACAAATTATCAGTGTCTTTGATGAAATTAATGGTGGAACATATTTATTTTTAAACTAAGATAGCCTTTTAAAGGCTTTTTTATATTGTTGGAGGGAAGAAATATGGTAATAAATGAGAAATTAGTATTAGAGTTAACAAAGAATCTAAAACTTACAAGAAAGCAAGTTGAGACAGTATTAAATTTACTTGATGAAGGTAATACTGTACCGTTTATCGCTCGTTATCGTAAAGAACAAACAGGCGCTTTAGATGAAGAACAAATTAGAGACATCAATAAAGAATACGAATACAAAGTAAATTTACTTAAAAGAAAAGAAGATGTTATTCGTTTAATTGATGAAAAAGGCTTGCTGACAGATGAACTGAAAGCAGACATTTTGAAAGCAGAAAAACTAGTTGATGTAGAAGATATCTATCGTCCTTACAAGGAAAAGAAGAAAACTAAAGCAACTATAGCTATTAAGCAAGGTCTTAAACCACTTGCAGACTATATTTTAACTTTTCCAATTGAGGGAAATTTAGAAGAAGAAGCTAAAAAGTTTATCACTGAAGAAGTTGAGACTACAAAGCATGCAATAGAAGGTGCACAGTATATTATCGCTGAAGAAATAAGTGATTTTTCTGATTTCCGTAAATGGATTAGATCTTATACATTTAATAATGGTAATATCGAGACTAAAGTTAAGAAAAAAGCAACCGACGAGATGAAAACATATGAAATGTATTATGCATATGAAGAACCATTGAGAAAAGTTAAATTATATCGTGTGTTAGCCATTAACCGTGGTGAAAAAGAAAAAGTATTAAGTGTTAAAATAGTTATCGATGTTGAAAGAATTCATCAATATTTAGAAGATGGTATTGTTGAGAATACGGAATCATTTGTATTTCCAAATATTCAAAATGCTATTAAAGATGCTTATAAGAGACTAATTCAACCATCAATTGATAGAGAAATCAGAAGTGATTTATCTGAAAAAGCTGGCGATAATGCGATTCATATTTTTAGTGAAAACTTAAGATCACTACTACTTCAACCGCCAATGAAAGGTAAGATGGTTCTAGGTGTAGACCCTGCTTACAGAACAGGTTGTAAGTTAGCTGTTGTTGATAAAATGGGTAAAATGATAGATCTTGATGTAGTCTACCCTCATCAAAAGTATAAAGGTGAAAAAATAACAAAAGATAGAATTATTACTTCATTTAAGAAAGTTATATCTTTTATAAGAAAATACAAAATTGAAATAGTTGCAATAGGAAACGGAACAGCATCACGTGAAACTGAGCAATTCATTATCGAAGTAATAAAAAAAGTAGAAGAACAAGTATTCTATATTATTGTAAATGAAGCAGGAGCTTCGGTATACAGTGCATCTGACTTAGCTAGAGAAGAATTTCCTAAGCTAGCTGTCGAAGAAAGAAGTGCAGTTAGTATTGCTAGAAGATTACAAGATCCACTAAGTGAACTTGTTAAGATTGATCCTAAAAGTATTGGTGTTGGACAATATCAACATGATGTTGCTCAAAACAAACTAAGTGATTCATTAGATTTTGTTGTTGAAACAGCAGTAAATAAAATTGGTGTTAACGTTAATACTGCAAGTGTACAGTTATTACAATACGTTTCAGGATTAAATAAAACAGTTGCTAAAAACTTAGTAATATGGCGTGAAGAAAATGGTGAATTTACTGAACGTAAACAACTTAAGAAAGTTCCTAGAATGGGAGCAAAAGCTTATGAACAAGCAGTTGGATTCTTAAGAATTCTTAATGGTAAGAATCCATTAGATAAAACAGGTATTCATCCTGAAAGTTATGCTTTAACTAAAAAGTTATTAAGTGAATTGAAAATAGATGTTAAAGAACTAGGTAATCCTACTTTGATGATTAAGATGGCAAACGTTGATAAACAAGCATTAGCTACTAAGTTTGAAGCGGGATTAAATACAGTTGAAGATATTTTAGATGCGTTTGTAGCACCACTTCGTGATCCACGTGATGATGTTGAAGCACCATTACTGAGAAGTGATGTATTAAAACTAGATGATCTAGTAGTTGGTATGGAATTAATGGGAACTGTAAGAAATGTAGTAGACTTTGGAGTGTTTGTCGATTGTGGCGTAAAAGATGATGGACTTGTTCATATCTCACAATTAAGTAACCAATATATTAAACATCCTTTAGATGTTGTTAGTGTTGGAGATATTGTAAAAGTATGGGTAAAAGACATTGATTTAAAACGTCATAGATTACAACTTACAATGTTAGAAGAAAACTTACAAAAATAATCATCTAAGAATATTGACAGTTAGTCTAAAATATATTATTATATAAGGGCTAACTTTAAGGAGTAGTACTCAAGTTGGCTGAAGAGGTGCCCCTGCTAAGGGTATAGGTCGTTTGCGCGGCGCGAGAGTTCGAATCTCTCCTACTCCGCCATTTATAAATAAAACGGATTTATCCGTTTTTTTTATACTCATTTTTGATATTATATAAATTGACATACTGTGTATTATTTCATATTATTAACTTGAATCTAAATGAGTACTTAGGAGGCT
>DAOVWR010000096.1 GCA_030636545.1 Mycoplasmatota bacterium | reverse complement strand
TTATTTTAGCTCATCCCTCAAGAGAGTGTAATACAAGCGAAGTAGCACTTAAAACATATGCTGAAGTATTTAATGATTATGGCTTAAAAATAACTGATTATAATTTAGTAGTCGCAACCCAAGATATACCAACAAAAATTTATGAATTTTAGGAGGAAACATAATGTCAAATGAGTTAATAATTAAAGAAGTATGTGCAAAAGTATTAAAGGTAAATGAGAAAGATGTTGAAGTAGTTGAAAGACTTATGGGGGGAATGAGTAACTACACTTATGTAATTAAAGTAAAAGATAAACTTTATACATTCAGAATCCCTGGTAAAAAAGCTGAGAAATTCGTTGATCGAATTGTCGAAGCCCATCATATAAAACTAGTAGAACAATTAGATTTAAACAATAATACAATCTATTTAGATACTGAATCTGGATATAAGATTGCTGAATATATTGAAGGTACTCCACTTCACGAACTTGAACCATTATTATTGATAAATGAAGCAGCAAGAGTTCTTCATAAAATTCATGATTCAGGATTAAAATCAGATTATGATTATGATCCACTAGGAAGATTATCAAAATATGAAAATCATACTTTTGAATATGGACATGTTCATTCAAAAAGATACAATTCTTTAAAAGAAAAATTCTTATCATACAAAGACCTATATATGGATGATTCAAAACTTGTTTTCACACATGGTGATTCACAAATTTCAAACTTTGTTGTTTTAAAAGATAATTCAATGAAATTAATGGATTGGGAATTCACTGGAAATAACGATCCATATTACGATATTGCTTGTTTTGGAAATAACGATTTCGACCATGCTTTAGCGCTTCTTCCAGTCTATTTAAGAAGAACGCCAACAGTTGAAGAATACAACCGTTTATACTTCTTCAGAGCATTCCAAACACTACAGTGGCATAACGTTGCTCTCTATAAAGAATTCATCGGATTAAGTAAAGATTTAGGTGTTGATTTTATGTTTGTAGCTAACTTATATTTAGATAAAGCTGAGAAATTCTTATCCCGCATTAAATAAGCTAGAGAATTTCTAGCTTTTTTTTTAATATTTTATCAAATGTAAGTGTTTTCTTTAATTGAAAAATCCGCTTTTTTGGTTGTAAAAAAAAGTATTATGTCATATAATTTAAATTGTATTTAAAGATATAAATAAATAAAATATATATTAAATGGAGGTAGTTACCATGACAACAAAAAAAGTATTCCAATCAATGGACGGAAATCAAGCTGCTGCACATGTATCTTATGCATTCACAGAAGTAGCTGGAATTTATCCAATCACACCATCTTCACCGATGGCGGAGTACACTGATTTATGGGCATCACAAGGTAAGAAAAACTTATTTGGAATGCCAGTAAAAGTTATTGAAATGCAATCTGAAGCAGGAGCAGCAGGGACAGTCCACGGATCACTTCAAGCCGGTGCACTTACTACTACTTATACAGCTTCACAAGGATTACTACTTAAGTTACCAAACATGTATAAAATAGCAGGAGAATTATTACCTGGTGTGATTCATGTTGCTGCGAGAAGTATCGCAGTTCAAGCTTTATCAATCTTTGGGGATCACCAAGATGTTATGGCTGTAAGACAATCAGGTTTTGCAATCTTATCAAGTGGTTCAGTTCAAGAAGTTATGGATCTTGGAGCAGTAGCTCATTTAGCTGCTATTGAATCAAGTATTCCATTCTTACATTTCTTTGATGGATTTAGAACTTCTCACGAAGTAAATAAAATTGAAGTAATGGATTACGAAGACTTAGACAAATTACTAGATCGAAAAGCTGTCAAACATTTCCGTAAAAGAGCATTAAACTCAAATAACCCTGTTACTAGAGGATCTGCTCAAAACGATGATGTTTATATGCAAGCTCGTGAAATTCAAGATAAATATTATGTTAATGTACCTGATATAGTAGCAAAATATTTAAAAGAAATTTCCAAAATAACAGGACGTAACTATGCACCATTTGTTTACTATGGTGATAAAGATGCAACTGATGTAATCATTGCAATGGGATCAGTTACTGACACTATTGAAGAAACAGTTGATTATTTAACTGCTCAAGGAAGAAAAATTGGATTATTAACAGTTCACTTATATCGTCCATTCAGTACTGAATTTTTCTTAAAAGCAATGCCTAAATCGGTTAAAAGAATTACGGTATTAGAAAGAACTAAAGAATCTGGTTCAATTGGTGAACCATTGTACTTAGATGTTAAATCATTATATTACGGTAAAGAAAATGCACCAGTTGTTCTTGGTGGACGTTATGGTCTTTCAAGTAAAGATACAACTCCAGGACAAATAGTTGCAGTATATGATAATTTAACAGGAGCACAAAAAGATCGTTTCACTATCGGTATTGTTGATGATGTTAATCATACATCGTTAGCTCATAAAGAAGTCGATACACAACCAGATACAACAACAGAATTATTATTCTACGGATTTGGTAGTGATGGTACTGTAGGTGCATCTAAAAATACAATTAAAATTATTGGTGAAAATACACCGTTATATGGACAAGCTTATTCATCATATGATTCTAAAAAATCAGGTGGAATTACACGTATGCATTTACGTTTTGGGAAAGACCCAATCCGTTCTACATACTTAGTTAATACTCCACACTTCGTATCTTGTTCTAAAGATTCTTATCTAACAAAATATGATATGGTAGACAAACTTAGAAATGGTGGAACATTCTTATTAAATACGATTGTTCCTAAAGAAGGTATTGAAGCATTATTACCTGTTAAAGTTAGAAAAGCTTTAGCACAGAAAAACGCTAAATTATTTGTTATTAACGCTGTTAAACTTGCTGAAGAAGCAGGACTTGGTGGAATGATTAATACAATTATGCAAAGTGCATTCTTCGCTCTTAATGAACAAATTATGCCTTATGATAAAGCTACTGATTTAATGAAGAAATACGCTAAAAAAGCTTATGGACGTAAAGGACAAGAAATTGTTGAGAAAAACTACGTTGCTATCGATAAAGGGAAAGCTGGACTTGTTGAAGTTACAGTTAATCCTGATTGGGCTAACTTAGCAGATGAAAAAGTAGTTATTGATAAAACGAGACCTGATTTCGTTTTAAATATTGCTGATAAAGTAAACGCAATTAAAGGATATGATTTACCAGTAAGTGCCTTTACAGGTTATGAAGATGGAACAATGGAAAATGGAGGTACAGCTTACGAAAAACGTGGTATTGCGAATTATGTACCTGAGTGGATCGTTGATAACTGTATTCAATGTAACCAATGTTCATTTGCGTGTCCACATGCTGTAATTAGACCATTCTTGTTAACTGAAGAAGAAATGGCTGATGCACCTGAGGGATTAAAAACTAAGAAACCAACTGGTAAAGGATTTGATGGACTAAGATACAAAATCCAAATCTCAACATTAGATTGTACAGGTTGTGGAGTATGCGTTGAAGTATGTCCATCAAAAGAAAAATCATTAGTAATGTCTCCAATTCATGAAGAAATTGCTAAAGGTGAAATTCAAAATACTGAATACTTATTCGATCATGTAACTTATAAAGATAACTTAGTTAAGAAAACAAATGTTAAAAATTCACAATTTGCTAAGCCATTATTTGAATTTAGTGGAGCATGTCTCGGTTGTGGAGAAACACCTTATATTAAGTTGATTACGCAATTATTTGGTGATAGAATGCAAATTGCTAATGCAACTGGGTGTACATCAATTTATGGTGCAAGTTTCCCTGCAACTCCTTATACAGTATTAGATAATGGACGCGGTCCAGCATGGGCTAATAGTTTATTTGAAGATAATGCTGAATTTGGATTTGGTATGAGACTAGCTAATGAAGCATTACGTGATAGATTACAAAATGTCTTTGTTGATAATATGGAAAAAGTTACTC
>DAOVWR010000044.1 GCA_030636545.1 Mycoplasmatota bacterium | reverse complement strand
TTAATTAAATTGTATGATTGGAAAATAACATTTACATTTTCTTTTCGATACTTAGGGTAGCCAATATCTTTGATATCTTTACCTTCAAATAAGATACCACCCTCTTGAACTGTGTCAAGACCACTAAGTAAACTAAGTAATGTTGTTTTTCCACTACCTGAAGACCCAAGTATTGCATAAAACTTTCCTTCTTCAAAATCAATATTAATATCTTTTAAGACAGTTCTCATTTTTTGTCCATCTTCGTACTTATGAAATAATTCTTTAACTTCTATAACATTCATCTTTTTCACCTAATTTCTTGAAGAAAGTATTTTTTTAGGTTGGTAACGCATAATATAGAAACTTGGGATTACGCTACTCATTATAATAATTATACTTCCTATTCCTAGTGTGATTAGAAAATCATTCACTGTGATTGATACATCTATTTCATCAATATAGTCTACATCTAATGTAGTTTGTGTTGTGAACGATCCCATTCCTCCACCACGTGGAGAATCAGTTGTTTCACTACTTGCGTCACTTATTTCATTTTCTAGTAAAGTAGCTCCTAAGTATGATGAAACACTATTGCTTGTAACTATTGCTAATGTGAATACTAAGGCACTAATTAATAATAATTCGAATAAATATTGTAAACTGATTTTTATTTTTTCTTCACCTAATGCCATTAGTACGCCTATTTCATATTTTCTTTCTTTTAAGGCGTTAACAACTAATAATGTCAAGATAATAACTGAAGCTATTACCACAGTGATTAAAACAATATCACTAAACTGGGCAACACTTTCTAGTGGAGCAATGATAGCATCATAATTAACATCACTAAATGTTAAACCACCATCACCAATTTCAACATATGCTGCTTCACTTTCAGCAATAAAAGCTTCAATATTCATTGGATCATCTAAATAGTATTTAACTGATGTAATTGTAAATGTAGTATCAGGGTCTTGGCCTTTTAATAGTAAGGCATCATCAAGCGGAATAAATACTTCATTATCAGTAATGTTTTTACCAACATTGACAATTGTTGATTCATTTAAGAATAAGCCAACAATCGTAAATTCCATAGAAGTTAGATCAATTGTTTCTAATGAAATTGTATCACCAATACTTAAATTATTTTGATAAGCTAAACTATCAGAAATGATAATCTCGTTTTCACTTGATCCAGTAAAGTAATTTGAATCACTTGTAAGTTCATATGTTCCATTTTCTCCGAATTGATCTAAGAGTAACGGATTATATGTTCCAACAACGCTTATCTTAGATTCATTAAGAGTATCTAAGACTCCTTCATTATTTAATGGTAAGAAATCAACTGCTTTTGAAGATGTCGTGAAACTGAAATTATAATCAATAACATATTCACTTTCTGTCAGTCCGTAAGCTATATCACTTGTTATCGGAACTAATAGTTCATTAATTTCTTCTTGAGATGGTTTAACACCATATGTATCTCGGTAATCCTTAATATAATCAAATAGATCAGTTCTATCAGTTGTTAAAGTGATTTCAGGGCCTAACGATATTCTCGCTTGATCCATTGCTTCCTCAGTCGCTGTCTTAATTGAAATACTAGCTAGTACTAAGTTAGCAATCACAAATAACAATATTGCGATAATAATTGTTCTTCCTTTATTTTTTATAACACTTATGTATGCTCTTTTAAACATTTGCTTTCCTCCTAAAAATCGTTCTAAACATAATTATAACTATTATTAACTAAAGGTTGTGATAGATTTGTGAAGATAATAAGAGCATCTTGTGTGTATATATAATAAGGTTGTAAAAACATGATTACCGCTTTCTTTATTTTTTCAAGAACTATTCTTGGATATCTCTTTCCTTTTCTTGTATATGTGGTATACTTAATTGCTTTGGTCGCAGTAGGAGGTATTATATGAAATACAAAAATAAGAATATAGAAAAATCATTAACAGAAATGGGATTCGAAGAATTCACAGAAATTCAAGCACAATGTATCCCGGTAATTAATGAAGGAAAAGACGTAATTGGACATTCACAAACAGGAACAGGTAAAACAGCAGCATTTGCATTACCAATTCTAGAAAAACTAGATTATGAAAGCAAGAAGATTCAAGCAATAATCTTGTGTCCAACTAGAGAACTTGCCGTGCAAGTTAAAAGAGAAATCGACAAAATAGGTAAATATGTACACCAGTTAAAAACTGTATGTGTTTACGGAGGAGAGCCAATCCATAGACAAATCCAAAGCCTAAAAAAGAAACCGCAAATTATAATTGGTACTCCTGGTAGAACGATTGATCATATCAATCGTAAGTTGATTAAGTTACAGGACGTATCATTTGTTGTATTAGATGAAGCAGATGAAATGTTAAAAATGGGATTCAAAGAAGATATTGAAACAATTTTGGGTGCTACTAACAGCACTCATCAAACAACAATGTTTTCAGCGACAATGCCAAGACAAATTTTAAACATTACAAAAAGATATATGAATGATCCAGTTCATATATCAGTAGTAGGTGACGAAGAGACAAACAAAGACATTACACAATACTACTACAATGTCAAAGAACAAAACAAAGTTGAAGCAGTATCTAGATTATTACATATCTATAGCCCTGATCTAACTTTAATCTTCTGTAACACAAAAAGAAAAGTAGATGACGTTACAAGAGAATTAACTAAAAAGGGTTATAATGTTGATAAAATCCATGGTGATCTTCAACAAACATCAAGACTTCACGTTTTAAACAAATTCCATAATGGTGTGCTAGATATTTTAGTTGCAACTGATGTTGCTGCTAGAGGATTAGACATTAAAAATGTTGGAGTTGTAATTAACTATGATGTACCTGAAAAAGCGGAATACTACGTCCATAGAATTGGCCGTACAGGACGTATTGGTAACAAAGGGTATTCATTTACTTTGGTATCAAGAAAAGAGATGTCAAGACTAGATGCTATTACTAGATTTACTAAATCAACAATCAAAAGAAGAAATGTTCCGACACCGGAAAAAGTAATGATTGTAAAACAAGACAAAGAGTTAGATGAAATCTTAGAAATCATTAAGAACCAAAATACAAACACACAATTTGAATTAGCTAATAAATTACTAGAAAGTCAAGAGCCACTTAAAGTTATTTGTGCTTTACTAACTAAGTTAGAGAAAAAAGACACGTCTGGTAAAGTATTTGGTGATATTAATGAAGATGTTTCTAGAAAAAGTAGTAACAGTAGAGGAAAATCATCTAACAGAAACAACAGAGGACATGCTCAAAGAGCAAACGATAAAGACACAGTTAGATTCCATATTAACGTTGGAACAGGAATGGGTCTTACTCCAAAGAAATTTTCAGAGTTCATTACTAACAAAACAAAACTAAGAAACCAACAAGTAAAAGAAATTACAGTAAGACATAGTTTTTCATTCTTCACAGTAAACAAAAAGTATGAAAAAGTAGTTTTTAAATCATTAACTGATATAACTTTCCAAGGAAAGAAAACATCAATTCAACACGCAAGACTTAGATAATAGACTTATAACGCAAAGGTAATCACACAAGTTGTGATTACCTTTTTAAATATTTTTTAAATAAGCATTTTATCTTAATTAGAATTGTGAGTAGAATAAATGCTTATTCACAGTATTTAATATAGAATATATGTGGCAGGTGATATTATGGAAAAAATGATATCTTTAACTGACTCAATATACAATATTGTAAACAAATATGATGAAGTTATTAAGATAATGGAAATCCTTGGTTTTGAGGGTATGACAAACAAAACAACTATCAACACTGTTGGAAGAATAATGACCTTAGAAAAAGGTGCGAAATTCAAAAATATTGATGTAAAAATAATTAAAGATGAATTTGAAAAACACGGATTCATTGTAAAGGAGTAATATGATGAGTGAATTTATTAATAATGATAGTATTAGAAGAGAAAAATTAAAAGCGTTAATCAAAGAATTGCATGCAGGTGCAACTGTTGAAGATGTTCAAGAAAGATTTAAAGCGGAGTTTGGAAGTGTATCAACTACTGAAATCTCACAAATGGAACAAGAATTAGTCGCAGAAGGTCTTCCAATTGCTGAAGTTCAAAAACTATGTGATGTACATGCTAGTGTATTTGATGGATCAATTGATGATATTCATCCATCAAAAGATAACGCACAAGTCAAAGGACATCCTGTCTATGTATTTTTACTTGAAAATGAAAAACTAGAAGAAGTTATGAAAGAAGAAATAAAACCATATATTGAAACATTAAAAAACGGATTAGATAATACTGCTGTTTTAATGTTAAGAATAGGGTTTGAAAGATTATCACAAATTGATATTCATTATTCAAGAAAAGAAAATGTCTTATTCCCAATGCTTGAAAAACATGATATCACAGCTCCTCCAAAAGTAATGTGGGGAATTGATGATGAGATTAGAAAAGAAATCAAAGAAGTTCTTTCAATATTATCACAAGGTAAATTTGATTTAAACGAACTTATTGAAAAAGCAGAAAGCACTGTAACTAAGACATCGGATATGGTTTTCAAAGAAAACAATATCTTAGTTCCTTTAATGAATACAACATTCTCATTAGTAGAATGGTACAACATTGATAAGGCACAAAGAGAGTTTGGGTTATGTTTAATCGAATCACAAGATGATTGGGATATTAAAATTGGAGATCTTGATCAAGAAGAAAAACAAGAAGAGACTGTTAATCAAGATGGAGAAATCAAGTTTGACGCAGGATCTTTAGTTCCTGAAGAAGTAAATGCAATTCTTAATACAATACCTTTAGATATGACTTTTGTTGATAAGAATGATAAAGTTAAGTACTTTACACAAGGTAAAGAAAGAATCTTTGATCGTCCTCTAACAATTATTGGTAGAGAAGTAAGTATGTGTCATCCACCACAAAGTGTTCACATCGTTGAACAAATCGTTGATGATCTGCGATCTGGAAGAAAAGATAACGAAGATTTCTGGATCAAAATGGGGCCAATGTTCGTTTATATTCGTTATTTCGCAGTAAGAAATAAAGAAGGCGAATTCTTAGGTACTTTAGAAGTAACACAAAATATTAAACCTATCCTTGAACTTGAAGGCGAAAAGCGTTTAATGAGTAAATAACATTTCTAATTATAAAATAGAGCCTGTGGCTCTATTTTTATTAAACATAATGATATAATCAAATAAAGAAGGTGAAACAATGGATCATAAAAGCAAACTTACATGTCCAAGTTGTGGGCATACTGAAGAATTAACAATACCAGTTGATGAATGTACTTATTTTTATCGATGTACTGCATGTGATACTTTATTAAAACCACATCCAGGGGACTGTTGTGTATTTTGTTCTTATGGTGATAATCCGTGTCCTTCTGCTCAAGAAGAAAGAGGATGTTGTTAAATAAAAAGACCATAAAGGTCTTTTTTTTATGAGTTAATAATTGTATAATGAAATAGTTAGAATTTAATATGAAAATCGAATAACAGGAGGATGAAATTATGGTTTATATTGAAGTTGTATTTGATTTACTTTATTTGTTCACAGTATTTTATTTGGGAGTTAAATTAGTCCAAAAAAGAACTGAGAATATTCTGTACTTAATCTTTGGATTAATGGCTTTAACATTAGGGTTTGGAGATATGTTTCATCTTCTTCCAAGAGTTTTTGCGCAACTAACTACAGGACTAGATGATTACACATTTTATCTTGGACTTGGTAAGGCAATCACATCATTTACGATGGTATTTTTCTATATGTTAGTTCTTTATGCATACGAGATAAGATTTAATGATAAAAATACTTTAACAAGAATCATTGTGATTTCTTTAATGTTAATAAAAATTGTTTTATCATTATTACCTCAAAACGAATGGCTAACAAGTACAGCAACACTAGAATTCCTAATTATTCGGAATATTCCATTTCTATTAATGGGTATCTATTTAGTAACACTATTTTTTATAAAAGGTATAAAGGAAAAAGATATACCATTCATAAAAATAGCAATTGGAATCTCTTTAAGCTTCTTGTTTTACATTCCCGTTGTTTTATTCTCCTCAGCAGTTCCTGCGATTGGAGCATTGATGATGCCAAAAACACTGGCTTACGTTTATGTTATTTATGTTGCATATAAAGAAATCTAGACGACATTTATTTAAAAATTATCTATTTTTATAATAGAACAAAAATTGTATAATAAAAATAGAGTAAAAAGATAGGAGTGTTTCGATGTTAATAATTAAGAATGCAAATTTAATCACAATGGCAAAAGACAACTATTTTATTGGAAGTATTGTAGCTGATGGTAAAAAGATTGTTGAAGTTGGTAAAGATATTGATTTATCAAAATATAAAAACGCTAAAATTATTGATGCAAAAGGATTACTAGTAACACCAGGATTAGTTGATCCTCATTGTCATATCGGAGTAATGGAAGAAGGTATCCGTTTTGAAGGTAATGATACTAATGAAATGAGTGGACCAATCTATCCTGAACTTCGGGGAGTAGATAGTGTCTATGCTAAAGATATGGCGTTTGAATATACTTATAAAGCGGGGATTACAACCGTAAATACAGGGCCAGGTAGTGCCAATGTAATTGGTGGAACTTTCTGCGCAATTAAAACATACGGTGAAACCGTTGAAGAAATGTTAATTAAAGAAGAAACAGCTATGAAAATGGCTTTGGGAGAAAACCCTAAAAGAGTTTATGGAACAAATAATAAAAACCCCGGAACTCGTATGGCAAGTGCTGCCTTAATGAGAGAATGGCTTTTCAAGGCAAGAGATTATCATAAAAAATATAATGCTTTTCTTAATAAAGAAGAAGATGCTAAAGAACCACCATTTGATATGAAACTACATTCATTAATGAGAGTATTTGATGGGATGATTGTAAAGATTCATGCTCATCGTCGTGATGACATTATGACAGCTATTAGAATATCCAAAGAATTTGGATTAAATACAACAATTGAACATGCAACAGAAGCCTATCTAATACCTGAAAGCATTAAGAAAGAAAACATCAGTTTAATCATCGGCCCTACCCTCGGTATGGCATCAAAATATGAGTTAGTTAATAAAACATATAAATCTGCGAAAGTTTTAGAAGATAATGATATAACTTTTGCAATAATGACAGATCATCCTGTCATTACTTTAGATACTACCTTAGTCCAAGCAGCTTTATTCATTAAAGAAGGATTAAGCGAAATGAAAGCTTTAGAAGCTTTAACGATTACAGCGGCTAAACTAAACGGTATTGAACGTTATGTTGGATCTCTAGAAGTTGGAAAAGACGCAGATATCGTAATTTGGGATGGACCAATTTTTGACATAATGACACGAACAGAATTAGTAGTAATAAACGGACAAATAGTACATCAAAAATAAAAGTGCAATTTTTTGCACTTTTTTCTCTGAAAATATATAAATATGAAAGCGCTTTATGATATAATTATATCGACGAATAACGAGGTGATAAAATGCGAATAAAAGAACATCCCATCTTAACGTTTGAAGAAAAGAAAAAACTTTCTTTTTTCTTTGACGGAAAAGAGGTATTTGGTTTCGAAGGAGATACCATAGCTTCAGCATTACATGCTATGGGTGTTAAAGTATTAAGCCACAGCATTGAACTCAAAAGACCACGTGGGTTTTATTGCGCTATTGGTAACTGCTCATCATGTAGTATGATTGTTGACGGGAAACCAAATGTTAGAACTTGTGTAACGATGTTAAAAGATAATATGAAGGTTAAAACACAAGTTAATAAAGGTGATATCTATGAAAAAGATTGATCTAGTAATAATTGGTGGAGGACCAGCAGGATTGTCAGCTGCGAAAATGGCAGCGGAATCTGGACTGTCGTCACTAATTGTTGAGCGTGATTATAAAGTTGGTGGTCAACTTGTTAAACAAACTCATATGTTTTTTGGAAGCGAGAAACAATATGCTAAAACACGCGGGATAGATATCGCTAAAATCTTAGTTGATGATGTTTTAAAATATCCCAAAATGATAGAAATTATGACTGAAACTACAGTTGTAGGATTATACAAAGATAAAGTTGTTACTTTACTCCAAAACGAAAAGTATATCAAAGTTCAAACAAATGCGATTATTATAGCGACAGGTGCCAGTGAAAAAGTACTCGCATTTGAAAATAATGATCTCCCGGGAATTTACGGGGCAGGTGCTGTTCAAACTTTGATGAATGTTCATGGAGTATTACCAGGACAAGATGTTGTTATGGTAGGTAGTGGTAATATTGGACTAATTGTAAGTTATCAATTAATTCAAGCAGGAGTAAATGTCTTATGTGTATTAGAAGCTGCTAAAGAAATTGGTGGCTATAAAGTGCATGCTTCTAAACTTAAAAGACTGGGTGTTGATATTAAAACTTCACATTCAATTAAAAAAGCAGTTGGAAAAGACTATTTAGAAAAAATTATTATTGGTAAGTTAGATGAACAATGGAATTTCATTGCTGGAACTGAAGAAGAATTAGTTGTAGATTCTCTTTGTATAAGTGTTGGACTTAGTCCATTATCTAATCTACTAAGTATGATAGGCACAGAAATGAAATATGTTAGTTATTTAGGTGGACTAGTTCCACTAATTGATAAAAACCATGAAACATCAATTGAAAATGTTTTTGTAGCTGGTGATGTTTGTGGTGTTGAAGAAGCTAGTAGCGCGATTGTAGAAGGTTATTTAACAGGACTTGTGGTTGCTAAAAAACTAGGATTCATACATCCTAATTACGATGAGTTATATCTTGATTTTAAAGCTCAACTTCATAATTTAAGAAGTGGACCATTTGGTGAAAAATTAAGACTTGGCTTAGAAGAGATAATGAGGTGATGACATGTTAAATATAAATGGAGTACCTGATAAGAAACTTATAATGACAAGATTTCCTGAAAAAGAGTATTTAATAAAACCTCTCGCAATTACAGAATGTTACGAAGCAATTCCCTGTGATCCTTGTAGTACAAGTTGTCCATTTGATGCAATCTATATTGGTGAAGATATAAACACACCACCAATCGTTGATTTTGAAAAATGTACTGGTTGTGGAATATGTGTTTATAATTGTCCTGGACTAGCAATTTTTATAGTTCAAGAATTAGATGCTGAAAATGCA
>DAOVWR010000125.1 GCA_030636545.1 Mycoplasmatota bacterium | reverse complement strand
ATATAGATGAGTTAAATGAATTAGAAACTTGTATTGAAAACATGATAATGGAGCGAAGAGATGACTTTGATTATATTAAAGATCAAATGAACGAAACTTTAAAAGTAGTTTTTGGTAAAATGGATTATGACTATGTAAGTATTGTTGATATATTTGTTGAAATAGCTGAAAATTTAGGTATTTTCATTTATGAAGATAATGAATTAGTTATCGGACAAGAGATTTAAAAGCACAAGTTCACACTTGTGCTTTTTTTAATAATGTATATTACAACTCCTATCTACATTTATAGTATATAATGACCTTACAAAGAGGTGATAACATGGGAATTAGAAGTGATATCATTGCTATTAAGAGAAGAGACCCTGCAGCTAGACATGCGTTAGAAATAATTCTAACATATAATGGAATGCATGCAGTGTGGACATATAGAGTTACCCATTTATTGTGGAAGATGCATTTAAAGTTATTGGCTCGTTATTTAAGTAATGTAGCGAGATTATTCACTGGTGTAGATATTCATCCAGGTGCTACAATAGGTAAAAACCTAGTAATAGATCACGGATCTGGAGTAGTTATTGGAGAAACAACAGTAATTGGGAGAAATGTATTAATATATCATCAAGTAACACTTGGTGGTACAGGAAATGATTCTAGTTCAAAACGTCATCCTACTATTTGCGATTGTGTTATGATTGCAGCTGGTGCTAAAATACTTGGTAATATCAAGATTGGTACAATGGCTAAAGTAGGAGCAAATGCCGTTGTTCTAACTGATGTGCCACCAGGTGCTACAGCAGTTGGGATGCCCGCTCGAATAATTAAAAATGGCAATGTTACAATAGAAAATTGTAGTCTAATAGTAAAAGAAAATGATCAATAGATCATTTTCTTTTTTAATTTCTTTTGAGTCTTCATGTGGTTTTTCAATTTTTCAAAACCTTTGAGAATAAAAAATAGTCCAAAGATTATTGTGTAAATCAATAATCTTGAGTTATCAATGAATACAAGATGGAGATATACAGTTATATAAAATGCATAAGCTAATTTATGCAGTGTTTTCCATTCTTTATATGTGAATCGTTTTCTAATAAATCTAAATGATGTAATAAATAACGGAATTGCTATCAGTAATGCTATTAAGCCAATAACTGGAACTAAACTTGTAAAGAATCTTCCATCATCAAGATAGAATTCTAGAAACCCGTATGCATGTGGTATAAGGAAAATTGTTCCTAGTATAGCATTTTCTGCTCGTACAGTCATTAATTTCTTTTTGGTTTTTCCTTTATCGAATACACCTGTATACATCACTACAATGAAGTAAGATAATGCAACATACCCTAAACTTATGATATTAGCTTTTTCTCCAGTTGCGATCATTGAAATAACGAATGCTAATGCATAGATATAGTAATTGAATTTATGTATTTGTTTTGATAAAAGAATTGAAAGAATAAATATAATTGATACAAATATAAGAATTAGCATTAATTATCATCCTCTTCGTCTTCTTCGTCTTCCTCATCTTCTTCATCTTCATCGTCCTCTTTGCCTTCACTTACTCCAGCATAAGAATCGATAGTAGTTGAATATGTCGGATTAGTTGAACCACCAATTGCATCTATGACATCAGTAATTGGTTCATTAATAACAGCTAAAACAAAGGCGGTAATAAACGCTAATAAAATAGTGATATTTCTCATATAAACACCTCTTAATTATCAAAAAGTTCTGTGGATAAATAACGTTCTGCATTACTTGGGGAAACAGTTAGGATTTTTTTATTATTTCCTACTTTTTCAGCTAATTCTAAAGCTGCGTACACATTTGCACCAGTTGATATACCAACAAAAACACCTAATTCTTTAGCCAATAATCTAGCTGTCGCAAATGCATCTTCATCTGATACAGTTAATACTTCATCATAAACAGTAGTATCTAAAATATCAGGGATAAATCCTGCGCCAATACCTTGAATTTTATGGGGACCAGGTTTGTTTCCGCTTAATACAGCTGATCCAACTGGTTCAATTGCTTTTATACTAATATTATTATTATATTCTTTTAAAATAGTTCCTACTCCAGTAATTGTTCCTCCTGTACCAACAGATGCGATAAAGTAATCTAAATCCGGGATATCTTTAATAATTTCTATAGCGGTATTTAACATATGTGCTTTTGGATTGTTTAAATTTTTGAATTGCATTGGCATATAGTAACCATGGTTCTTAACTAACTCTTCTGCAATTTTAATTGATTCATTCATTCCTTTGCTTGCTTCGGTTAAAATAAGTTTTGCTCCATACCCTTCAAGTATTTTTCTTCTTTCAATACTTAAACTATCAGGCATAACTAATATTGAATGATAACCTTTCGCAGCTGCGACCATGGCAATACCAATTCCTGTATTTCCACTTGTTGGCTCTACGATAGTATCACCAGGCTTTAATAAACCTTCTTTTTCAGCTGCTTCAATCATACTAATTGCAATTCTATCTTTTACACTTCCACCAGGATTAAACCATTCTAGTTTCAAGTATATCTCTGCCATATTTTCATTTATTCATTTATCTAATTTTCTCATTGGCAATGGTGCAGTCCAGTCACATATAGTGTTAGAAGTCATAATACACCTCTT
>DAOVWR010000002.1 GCA_030636545.1 Mycoplasmatota bacterium | reverse complement strand
TCTTATCATAGATATCAGAAACAACCTCGGGAATGTCTGCCTTACGGTGTTTATAGTTCAATATTGATAACCAAGTATCAAATAAAAATGATGATATAATTAATGTAATTATTAATATAAAAATAAAAGTTTCCATAATTTCTCCTCCTTATATAAAACCATTTTAACATAACGATTTAAAAATAAAAGATAATTAGATATGACATCGCTGTCATATTGTAATTGACATTACACAATGATGGTGATATTCTAAAAGTGACAACAGCGTCATAGGAGGTGATGATTATTCCATCAAATACATTTTTTAATCTATCAACTGATAAACAAGACAGAATTATTACTGCTTCAATAAACGAATTTTCGAAACGGAGTTTTGAAGATGCAAAACTTTCTAACATCATTAAGGAATCAATGATTCCAAGAGGAAGTTTTTATCAGTATTTTATTGATAAAAAGGATTTATATCTGTATATTTTTGAAATAATTAAAAATAAAAAAATCGAGTACTTGAAAAATCTTCTAATTAACGAACAAGAAATTCCTTTTTTAGAGTTATTTAGATTACTTTATGCCCAAGGTATAAAATTTTCAATTGATCATCCTCAGTATGTAGATATCTTTAAAGTATTTATCAATACAAAAGGTCCTATTTACAAGGAACTTATGGGTGATAGTGGAAAGGAAGCTCAGGCATATTATGTTGGTTACATTGAATCAGACAAAGCAAAAGGCATCATAAGAAAAGACATCGATTCTCAAATACTCGCAGATTTAGTCATTAGTTTGACTACCAATATAGCCATCAATGAATTTTCTGAGGGAGAGATTAACTATGATAATCTCCTTAAAAAAGTCGACAACATAATTAGTATTTTCAAGAAAGGCATAGAATAGGTGAAGACATGTTTAAAGTAGAGAATTTGAAATTTCGCTATCCGAAAAATAAAGAAGACACAATAAACGGCATTAACTTTGATATTGCTAAAGGTGAAATATTTGGTTTCCTAGGTCCTAGTGGAGCTGGAAAAAGCACAACACAAATGATTATGATTAAAATATTGGAAAACTTTGAAGGTTCTATTTACTATAACGATAAAGACATTACTAAATTTAGTGATGAATTTTATGAAGATATCGGAGTTAGTTTTGAAATGCCAATTCATTTTACAAAAATGACAGCTATGGAAAATATCGATTTCTTCTTAAAACTATACAAAAACAAAGGTGATGTCGAATCACTAATGAAAAGAGTAAATTTATGGGAAGATAGAGATAAAATGGTTGGTGAATATTCAAAAGGAATGAAAATAAGATTAAACATTGTAAGAGCTTTGCTAAACAACCCGAATATGTTATTCCTAGATGAGCCAACAAATGGACTTGATCCAATGAACGCAATGATTCTTAAAGATATGATTAGAGAATTCAGAGATAATGGTGGAACAGTTTTTATTACTTCTCATATAATGAGTGATATCGATCAACTATGTGACCGTGTAGCATTCATTGTTGAGGGAAGAATTATTGAAATGGATTCTCCAAGAAACTTGAAAATTAAATACGGAAAAAGATCGATGACGTTAGAATATAAAGAAAATGGAGAAACTACTAAAGTAGAATTTCCATTAGATAGTATTGGTAAAAATAAAGAATTTTTAAACCTTTTACAAACGAAAGAAATAGAAACATTACATAGTGGAGAAACAACACTAGAAGATATCTTTATTAAAGTAACCGGAGTTCAACTTAAAGATGAAGAGTAGACTTTGGATACTTGTAAAAGGTGAATTACAAAGATTAAATAAATATAATATGACTTTCATTAGTATTTTAGTAGCTTTTCTGTGGGGAGTAATGCTTTTCTTTGTAAATGCTGAGATATTAGGAACATTATTACCTTTAGTAATCTTACTTGATGCTACGATGATGTCACTAATGTATGTTGGATCTGTTATGTATTTTGAGAAAAGTGAAGCTACAATATCAACAATGTTAGTAACACCAGTATCTAATGCAGAATTACTATTATCTAAATTGCTTGCTAACACATTACATAATATGGGAGCCTCAGCATTACTAATCGCTGTATTTGTAATTATCAAAGATGTTCAAGTAGAGTACTTATTTATTATAATAGGAATTATCATAGCCACTGCTTCACACACTTTGCTAGGAATCGTAATGGCTTATTTCTCAAAGGACTTTACTGGTGTATTAATGACTGTAATGGTATTTTCATTAACAATGATGACACCATTAATTCTATTAATGCTTAACATTATTGAAGGAGAAGTTTGGGAAGTTGTTCTATTAATTAATCCTATTCAAGCAGCCAAAGAAGTGATAAGTGCCGGATTTACTGGATATGTATTCACATATAAATATTATTTAAGTTTAGGTTATTTATTATTTGGAAGTTTAGCTTTATACAAGTTTTATGCATTACCAAGATTTCAAGATTATGCCATTAAAAATAGTGGGGTGTAAAAAATGATTAAAACTGTATTGATCGCAGAATTAAAAAATATGGTTAGAGATAAAATGTATTTATTTTTCGCTATTTATCCAATCATCTTAGGATTTGTAGGATATTTACTTGTCCCATATATTGACAAAAGATCGGCTCCAACCAGTTTGGTTCCGGAAATAATTGCTATGTTCTTGATTCTTATGACAGCTTATGTTTTCGGAGCATTAATGGGGTTTACATTACTAGATGATAAAGATGATAAAGTTCTTTTATCTTTAAAAATAACACCAATATCTGTTAAATATTATGTAATAATAAAATTAGCAATTAGTTTTGTATTCGGAGTTTTTGCAACAATAATTTTAATTATAGCAACTAACTTTTTCCCAGATGCAGCATTATGGGAAATAATCTTAATAACACTAGTTGCATCACTACAAGCCCCAGGTGTAGCACTTGTTGTAAATTCATTTGCTACTAATAAGGTTGAAGGGTTTGTAATAATGAAGTTATCGGGAATGATTCTTATTTTACCTGTAGTTGCCTTCTTTGTAATAGAATGGCAAGAGGTATTTCTAGCAATAGCCCCAGGTTTTTGGTCTGCTAGAATGATTGAAATGGAACTAGTACCAGGACTTGATTATAATTTTACATTCGTAGTTTATTTCATTGCTGGAGTAATTTACAACATGGGATTACTATATTTACTAATGAAACTATACGTTAAAAAATCAAATATATAGGAGGTTATTATGTACACTTTTGGAATAGTACTAATCATCGTTGGAATTCTTTATGTTCTTATGCTTCTTTTGAAGCCCCCATTCCTTTATAACAATATCAAAGTGAAAACTATGATAAAAATGATGGGTAAAAAAGGCTTCGACATCTTCTTTATAGTGTGGACAATCCTCGTTTTAGGTGGAGGAATTCTCATTGTTACATTAGTAGAAAAATAGACGGAAATTTTCCGTCTATTTTTTTAATCTTCGAACCAAAAATATAATACTACAAAATCTAAATCATATCCGCCACTATTGAACGTGCTTTCTGAGGCAAATACAAATTCACTTCCAAACTCAATTTCTACTTCTAAATATCCGTTTGCTGGAATTGTCTCATCAATATCAAATCCGGCTCCTGCAATATACAACTCTTCATCTTCAGAATAAATATCAAACTCCATATATCCTACAAACTCATCTGTCTCTAGTCCATTAGTTATAAATACATCAACATAGAAACTTGTTCCATCGTAATGAGCATTTTCAAAGACAACTGATATTTCACCTTCTTCAATATATATTCCATCAAAACAGCCAGTTAACAATGTAAGTGATAATGCCATTAGAATAAGTAATAATAGTCTTCGCATAGTTAATCTCCCTTTTCTTTTATAGAGATCCTTTAATCTCAATAATAATGTCTCTTAATTCAGCAGCTCTTTCAAAATCTAGTTTTCCAGCAGCTGATCTCATTTCCTTATTTAGATTTTTTAATACCTTTTCTTTTTCTATTTTAGTCATTTCATTTAATTTTTTACTTTCTTCATCCACCTCAAGTTTAACAGAAATAGAGTCTCTAATTCCTTTAATTATCGTTTGAGGTATGATGTTGTTAGTTTTATTATATTCTCTTTGAATTTCTCTTCTTCTGTCTGTTTCCCTAATAGCGTAATCCATCGCATCAGTTTTTTTGTCACCATACATGATTACTAACCCATCAACATTTCTCGCTGCTCTACCAATTGTTTGAACTAAGCTTCTTGAACTTCTTAGGAATCCTGGTTTATCAGCATCTAACATACAAATTAAACTAACTTCAGGAATATCTAATCCTTCTCTAAGTAGATTTATTCCGACTAAAACATCATATGTTCCTAGTCTTAATTCTCTAATTATTTCAATTCTTTCTAATGTTTTAATTTCTGAATGTAAGTAAGTTACTTTAATACCTATTTCTTTTAAGTATGTTGTTAAATCTTCACTCATTTTAATTGTCAGAGTAGTAATAAGCGTTCTTTGATTATTTTCTACTCTTTTTAAAATCTCTGCGACAATATCATCTATTTGTCCTTTTTTAGGTCTTACTTCAATTAACGGATCTAGTAATCCTGTTGGTCTGATAATTTGTTCAACAACATAAGGAGTATTTTCTAATTCATAGTCTCCTGGTGTTGCACTTAAATAGACAACCTGATTAATTTTCTCATTAAATTCTTGATAGTTTAATGGCCGGTTATCTAAAGCGCTTGGTAATCTGAAGGCATATTCTACTAATGTTGTTTTACGGGCTCTATCACCGTTATACATTCCTCTTACTTGTGGTAATGTAACATGTGATTCATCTACTACAAGTAAATAATCATCACCAAAAAAATCCATTAGAGTAGAAGGTGTTTCCCCTTCTTCTCTTAAAGATAAGTGTCTACTGTAGTTTTCAACTCCACTACAAGACCCAACTTCTTTAAGTAATTCCAGATCATATCTTGTTCTTTGTTTTATTCTTTGAGCTTCCAGTATTTGATTATTGTCGTTATAGTACTTAATTCTTTCTTCAAGTTCTGCTTCAATTCTTTTAATTCCTTCTTCAATTTTATCTTTATTAGTTACGAATTGAGTTGCTGGGTAGATTGATATTACCGAGTATTCTTCTAATACTTCGCCTGTAACGATATCGAACTTTCTTATTCTTTCTATTTCATCATCAAATAGTTCTATTCTTATCCCTATTACTTTTGAATAAGTAGGTAATATTTCGATTACATCACCTTTAACTCTAAATGTTCCTCTATTAAAATCAATATCATTTCTAGTAAACAACATATCTACTAATTTAATTAATAATTTGTTTCTCCCAAACTCTTCACCTACTCTTAAAACTAACATCGAGTTTTTATAGTCTTCAGGATCTCCAATTCCATAAATACAGGATACACTAGCTACAACAATTACATCTTTACGGTCTAGTAAAGACATTGTTGCACTATGTCTCATCTCATCTATTTCAGCATTTGTTTGTGCATCCTTTTCAATAAATAAATCGCGTGATGGCACATAAGCTTCTGGCTGGTAGTAATCATAATACGAAATAAAGTATTCCACCCTGTTGTTTGGGAAATACTGTTTTAGTTCACTATATAGTTGCCCGGCTAATGTTTTATTATGGGCTAACACTAAGGTTGGTTTATTGATTTTATTAATAACATTACTAATTGTGAATGTTTTACCTGTTCCTGTTGCCCCAAGTAAAACTTGTTCTTTAACACCTTTATTTATGTTATCAACTATATAATCAATTGCTTTTATTTGGTCTCCCATTGGTAAGTAGTTAGAGACTAAATCGAATTTATCCAAAAAATCACCACCTCTTAATTGTCATCTATTATATTCTAACACATCATATAATTTAATTCATTATTATGATAAGATATATATGGTGATTATATGAAAACTTTATTAGTAAGTATTAACGCAAAATATATTCATACTAATAACGCTGTTCGCTTGTTAAAAGCAAATAGTGATTTTGATGTTGATATCTTTGAATATACAATCAAAGATGATATTACTAAAATCATTGCTGATATATCACAATATAATCCCGATGTAGTAGGTTTTAGTATTTATATTTGGAATATAGGTATATTTAAGAAAATACTAGACCAGTTAGTTCTTAAGGATTCAGTCATTATAATTGGGGGACCAGAAGTAACATATGAATCTAGCAATTTTTTAAATGATTACCCTGTAGACTTTATTATTAAAGGTGAGGGAGAGATAGTGTTTAATGAGCTATTACACGCACTTGATGAAAATAAAGATTATCGTTCCATCTCGAATTTAATCTATTTAAAAGATAATAAGATTACTCATACAGCTTTACTAGAAATCAGTGATTTAAATAAATTAAAATCACCATATTTCTTTGAATTTGATATTCCTCATATTCCTAATAAAATATCATATATTGAAACAAGTAGGGGTTGTCCCTATAAATGTAGTTATTGTTTATCTTCTTTAGAAAAGAAAGTAAGATTTTTCGATATGGATAAAGTAAAAGAAGTAATAACTTACCTTATGAGCCATGGAAGTAAAACTATTAAATTTTTAGACAGAACGTTTAACGCTAATAAAAAGACTTTAGAATTGTTTGATTTTATAATAAAAAACAATAATCATAAAACTGTTTTTCAGTTTGAGATAACTGGTGATGTATTAGATATCGGAATTATTAAATATCTTAATGAAAATGCACCTACTGGGCTTTTTAGATTTGAAATAGGTATTCAATCAACCAATAAAGATACCAATTTATTAGTAGATCGCTATCAAAATACAGATAGATTATTTGAAAATATCTTACTAATTCAAGACAAAAATATTATTGATCTTCATCTAGATTTAATTGCCGGACTTCCAAAAGAAGACTTATCTTCATTTATGAAGACGTTTAATGATGTTTATAATTTAGGTGCCAAAGAATTACAACTGGGATTTCTTAAGATGTTAAAGGGTACCAAGATTAGAAGAGAAGCCAAATTATACAACTATATCTATAATAAAGAAGCTCCTTATGAGATATTATCAAATGATTCGCTTTCAGATAAAGATGTTTTAGAAATTCATCTTGTAGAGCACATGCTAGATATTTATCACAACAAAGAATATTTTGGTAGTAATTTACATAACTACATTTTAAATACTAATAATCCTTATAGCTTCTTTAAAGATATTGGTGAGTTTTATTTAACCAATAACTTCTCATTTAAGGGTTATCAAATTGAAGATGTGTATAGTCGAATATTTAAATTTATTAATGATGAATCAATTATCTTCAATTTAAAGAAAGACTATCTTAACCGTTCTAAAATAAAGCCGAAAATCTTTTGGATTGAAGAGATATCTAAACAAGAAAAGCGAGTTATTCTAGGTAAAATAGCGAAAGATAATAATATTAGTCTAAATTCATTATATAAACATTCAGTAGTAACTAAATTAAAGAATGAATACTATATTGTACTATACAAGGATTTTAAAGGTCATGTATACGAAATAAAAGAAGACATCAATTAACTGATGTCTTCTTTTTTTATTTCAAGTAATTTAATCTAAATCTGTTGAGATATTACCATTACTTGTATCCGTATCTAAGTTATCAACAACAAATGATTTATCGTCATTGTAATATTCGATATCTCCGTTTGATGTATTAAGAGTTACATCTAGTACATAAACATCTTCTAATATGATATGTCCGTTTGATGTATCTGCGATTAATATAACACCATCTTGATTGTCTACATTTAGATTAGCTAAGTTAATAGCTCCATTTGATGTTTCCAAGTAGTATGCTGAGAACTCAACATTCCTAATATAGATTTTACCATTTGATGATGTAGCCTTTAACTCATATTGTCCTACAACATCTTGAATATTGATTTCTCCATTTGATGTATATAAAGTCACATCTGCTCCAACTACAATATCATCTAAAACAATTCTACCGTTTGATGTATTAATATCTAATTGTTTAACTTCAATATCCATCAAGGTTACAGTTCCATTAATAGTAGTTATATCAAAATCTCCGAGAATTAAATCTACTGGTACTTCGATAATCAATATTTCTTCTTCACCAAATAATGTAAATAGGTCTGTAATACTTCCCCATCTTATTGTATTTGGATAATCATTGATGACAGTAATTGTATTATTGGTTGTATCAATATCCAACTCGAAATCATTAAATTCACTATACGTGTGAGTAATAGTTACATCTGTTCCTAATGTAGGAACTATTTTTACGTTTAATGTTTCAAGATCTGTAGTAATATCCCATGATTCAAGAGCTGCAATATCTAAAGTTAAATCTTCGGTATATGTTTCAGTAGTTAATGGTTCTGGCGCAAATTCGTTAATTAGTCTATTCTCCTTAACAAATAAATGATATCCGCTATAAGCCATAACAACAATTGCACCTACAAACAATAAATTTTTAATATTGTAAGCTCTTTTATGTCTTTTGAACCAACCTTCAACACTGAATTTATGTAGCTTTTTAACCATTTTTTCTCTATTGTTGATTTTTAATACATTTAAGTGATAAATAAATATCTTCTTAGTTACATAAATTGATACTTCAAGAACTAATAATCCAAAGATAAATAGTAGGATATATGCTCCTGTTGAAAATGCGAATAGGAATTCATCAGCAATAGTGCGAGCACCAACCATTAATCCAATCACACTAACGTATGATAATAATGCTGAGAAAATACCTACGACTATTGAATATAATGATGGTATTAACCAAGAAACGATGAATACATCAAACAATATCATAATAATTAATTGGCTTGAGTCTATTCCACTGTATCTTTCTTCTTTTGTTTTTACGTATTTTGGGCTAACTCCATACTCTTCTAGTACGTTTCTTGCGATTACTTCAGGGCTTTCAAGCTCTGAAATAACTTCTTCCTCAGTTTTGTTTTCATAAATTGTTCCTGAGTAAAATCTTTCTTCATAGAAAGCAAGAATCTCTTTCTTTTCTTCCTTATCTAACATTCCTAACTCTCTGTCTAATCTTCTTAAAAAATCTAGTTTATTCATATTTATCACCTCTAATTAATATATTTACAACTTTTTCGAATCTACGCCAATCTGTCGTTAGATCCTCTAACCTATTCATACCTTTACGAGAAATTTTAAAGTATTTCCTTGGTGGACCGTAAGAAGACTCTCGTAAATACGTCTCACAGAGTCCATCCTTTGTGAATTTCCTCAATATTGGGTATATTGTACTTTCACTGATACCCATATTTTTGTTTATGTCTTGATATATATCATATCCGTAAGTATCTTTTTCGCTTAATTTACTTAGTACAACAAGATCTAAGACACCTTTTTTTAGTTGTGCACCCATAATTTCCTCCTTTACAATGTATAGTAGTATATAATGTATAGTAGCATACAATATATAGTATGTAAAGGATTTTTATGAAATTTGTTAAAATAAATTTGTAAATAAAAAACCTTAACATAGTTAAGGCTATTTTATATCTTCTATTCTAAAGAAGTTAGTTGGTGATCCAATTGGGAATCCTCCAGTAAGAATTATTCTACATCCAGGACCACAATCATACTCATCTTTCGCTAATTGAATAGATTTATCTATTAATACTTCCATTTTTGTACCTAAATCAAATACTCTTGCCTCGACACCACTATGAAGTGCTAAGCTTCTAGCAATCTTAGCAGTTGGAGTTAAAGCAACAATTTTTGCATTTGGTCTATATTTAGAGATTAAGCGAGCTGTATTTCCACTAGTTGTTGGAGCTACAATTAATTCTACTTCGCTTTGAACAGCTGTATGAGCAACACTTAAAGCTATTGAAGTTTCAATAAATTCTTCGTTTTCCTCTTTACTAGCTCTTTTAATTAATACTATTCGATCAACTAATGATTCAATTTTCGTTGCGATACTACCCATTACTTCTACTGATTCCTTCGGATAAAGACCGATAGCACTTTCACCACTAAGCATAATTGCATCCGTTCCATCATAAATTGCATTTGCAACATCACTTACTTCGGCACGTGTCGGACGAGGATGAGTAATCATAGATTCAAGCATCTGTGTTGCTGTAACACTTGTTTTTCCTTTGTTATGGCATCTTTCGATAATATATTTTTGAACAACAGGTACGTCTTCAGCAGGGATTTCAACACCTAAATCACCACGTGCAATCATAATTCCATCTGATACATCAATGATAGAATCAATATTATCAACACCTTCTTTATTTTCTATCTTAGAAATAATTTGAATTCCTTCATTATTATTTTCTTTTAATATCTTTCTGATTTCTAAAACATCACTTGCTCTTCTAACAAATGAAGCTGCGATAAAATCAACATCATTTTTACATCCCCAAATAATATCACTTTTATCTTTATCAGAAATAAAATCTAATTGGAGTTTTACACCTGGAACGTTAATCCCTCTTCTATTCTTAATTGTGTGTGTATTATCAGCTGTAGTAATCATTACTTTTTTCTTCTTGTCTATCTTCTTAACCGTTAAACTAAGGTATCCGTCATCAATTAAGATTTTCTCATTTACTTCCATATCTTGGTATAAATATGGATAACTAATACTAAATTTATTTGCGTCTCCAATAATTTCTTCCATATGAACAGTAACTTCTGTTCCTTTAATAATTGTAACTTTTCCATCCTTAAATGAGTTAGTTCTTATTTCTGGACCTTTGGTATCTAGTAATCCAGCAACATGAGTTCCTAATTCTTCATTTAAAGTACGCATTTTAACTAATCTTTCAAGATGCTTTTCTTGATTTTCATGAGAAAAATTCATTCTCATAACGTCCATTCCAGCAATGATTAAGCCCCTCATTACGTTAATGTCATTACTTACAGGTCCGATTGTACAAATAATTTTCGTTTGATTAAATGATCTCATAATTGTCACTCCTATCATATATTGATTGATTAACACTATATAAATTATATCATATATTTAGACACATATATAATACATTCCTAATGAATACGCTTTTGTATACTTATAATTTATGAATCTTTTGAATCACTAATTGCAACTCTTTATTTCTTTGTTCAACTTTTACTTTGAATAAGTAGACGCCATTTCTCTCAAGCATATCAAAATACTCTACAAATGTAGTAGTAAATAATACACCACTAAGCTTAGTATACTCATCCTGAATGGTAATAAAGGCCATGTCAGTACCTTTTTTTGTTTTAATTTTCCTAATAGACGATAAAATACCAACAACTCTAATTTCTCTCCCTACTTGTTCATTAGTTATTGTAGTAGGTTTAAATAGTTTATGTTTTTTTATATATCCATCGTATTCTAAGATTGGATTCATTACTAAATTAAAGCCTAATACTTTCTTTTCATTTTCTTCTAGTATCGAGAAAGGATATTCTTCCAAATTCTTTAGAATAAACTCTTCTTGAGAAATAAAGCTACCGTACTGCGTAAAGCAAATAACTTAAAAAAGATTTTCAAACAGTGTACATGTAGTTAAACCTAAGTCATCAAGTGCAGAAGCGCTTATTAAAGACTCAATCACCCTTCTACTTAAAAATGAATTAGTTCTTCTGATAAAATCAATGTATGACTTGAATTCTCCTTTACTTCTTTCTTCAAGGATAGTTTTAACAGTATTAATACCTATATTTTTAATACCTAATAAGGGATATCTTAAGTTTTTATTTTCAGGATTAAATGTGGCATTTGATTTATTAACTGATGGAGCTAAGATTTTAACTCCTAATTTATGAGATTCAAAAACATAATTACGCATTTGGTTTTCACTACCTATTACACTAGATAGTAATACTGAAATAAAGTATTTAGGATAATTAGCTTTTAAATATGCCATCCAGTAAGAAACCATACCATATGCGACACTATGAGCACGATTAAATCCATAGTTAGCAAATTTAACAATATAGTCATATATTTCATTTGACGATGTTTCTGAGTGGCCTAGTATAAGAGCTTTTTTAACAAAGTTAGATCGCTCCTCGACAAGCACTGACTGTTGTTTCTTACTAACCGCTCTTCTTAAAACATCAGCTTCTCCTAATGTGTATCCTGCGAAAAGATTGGCTATCTTGATAATTTGTTCTTGATAAATGATAATTCCGTTTGTACTTGATAAAATATCTTCTAGTATCTTATGTGGGTATGTTATTTTCTCAAGTTTTTGTCTTCTTTTTAAATATGTAGGTATGTTTTCCATAGGACCAGGTCTGAATAAAGCTAAAATAGTTACAATATCTTCAAAACTATTAACTTGCATTTTTCCAATTAAACTTCTCATTCCTTGAGATTCTAACTGGAATATCCCTGTTGTTTCAACTCTCTTTAATAAATCAAAAGTCAATTGATCATCCATTGGAGTTTTATATATATCAATATTCTTATTCTCTGTTTTATTGATAAGGGTAACTATTTTATCAATACTTGTTAGATTTCTTAATCCTAAGAAATCTATTTTTAATAACCCTAAGTCTTCTAAATCTTTTGCTTCATACTGTGTTTGCATCATATCTAATAGTCCACTTTGGATAGGTGTATGACTTGTTAAATCATTACTTGTAATGATAATACCAGCGGCATGTGTTGACACATGACGGTGTAAACCTTCTATCTTAGAGGCTATAGTTAAGAGGTTTTCAGCCTTTTTCTCACGAGCCATAATATTTTTAATCTCTTCAGAATCTTCTAGCATACTTTTAATATTTTTGTGTTGATCGGCGTGTTTCACTATTTCTTCAAGTAAAAGTCCATCAACCTCTAAAACTCTCGCAGTATCTCTAATAGCAGATTTTGCTAAGAACGTTCCAAATGTACAAATACTAGCTACTTTGTTAATTCCATAAAAATCTCTAACATATTTAATAATATCATCTCTTTTATCATCAGGTAAATCCATATCAATGTCAGGCAATGTTATTCTTTCTGGGTTTAAGAACCTTTCAAATACTAAATCATATTTTATTGAATCAACACTTGTAATGCCGAGGCAGTATGATACTAAACTAGCCGCAGCACTTCCTCGTCCTGGCCCTACTAAGTACTTATTCTTTTTTGCATACTTAACAAAATCCCAAACAATTAGAAAGTAATCATTATATCCCATATCATCAATTACTTCTAATTCGTACTTTATTCTATCTAAATATTCTTTCTTGTTAACTCTTAATCCTTGTAATCTTTTTTCAAGTCCTTTATACACTAAAGCGTGTAAATAGTCCTTAGAACTAACATTTTGTTTTACTTTATAAGTTGGAAGATGTGTTTTATCAAAGGAAATTGATACACTACACATTTCAGCTATTAAATTTGCGTTTTTTATTGCTTGAGGATATTTCCCATATAAATTACTAATTTCTTCTTTTGATTTAAAATGTTTCCCCATATTATTAGAAAATAGGTCATTGGATCCTTTTGAAAATATTTTCTCTAAGGTATTAGAAATAATATAGTCTTCTTCATCCAAATAATGAACATAATCTAAAACAACTAGTTTATGAGATTTATTTAATAGTTCATTTAATTCTTCGTTGTCAGATAATCTAAAATAAATATCATCTACTAGATTATTTAACAAATTAAGTGATTCATTTAATTCATTAGTTTGATTAACATTAAAATATGATAACAACTCACTGTTATCAACATTTACTGCCCCAACAAGCCCGCTTCCATATTTTTTAAGTTCACTAACAGTAATTAGTTTATTAAGGCTTTGAATACTAGATAGTTTGATAAGATGTTGATATCCAACACTATTTTTAGCATATACCAATATATTATTTCTAGATTCAGTATTAATTCCTTCAGTAGTTATGTTTAACCCTAAAATAGGTTTAATATTATTTCTAAGACATGTTTTATAAAACTTAATTGTCCCATACATATGCTTATCAGTGATTGCTAAAGAAGTATAGTTATTAGCTATAGCTTTTTGGACCAATTCTTCAATTTTAATATTTGAGCCATTCATTGAATAATTCGTTTCAATAAATAAATTAACAAAATCCATACAATCACCACCTTAAGAAAATTATACCATATATTAGGGATATACTCTTAAAGAAAAAGTAAATATTCATTTACTTTTTCTTTAAGATAATTCCGCCACTTATAAGTACTGCAACTAAGATAAAAATATCAAACTTTTGAATAAAGCTTATTATAGTCATCGTTTCTATAGTTTCATCAATTTGAAAGTAATATGTCTCTAAATAGTTGTTTTCTCCTATTATCTTTAAGACGTATTCCCCGCTATCTGAAACCTCTATAGGTGATTCTACAAATTGGTTATTGAGATACCCTTCTCCATTGAAAGTAATAAAAACAGGATCAAGATAAGTATGGTTATTAATAATTCCTTCCATATTACTTGTGATCGTAAAATTTAACTTTTCAATATAGTTGTTAATACCAATAATAGCTAACTCATAGTTCCCTGGATTTGATATTACTGATTCTGAAATATACAAATCATTATTTAACATAATGTTTCCTGCGCTAATTTTAGGAGATAATTCTTCACTATAAACCATATTATCAGTTACTCCTGATATTGTTGGTTTAACGATAAAGTTATATTCTGAGTTATTATAGACAAGTTTATAGTTACCAGGGTAAGCGATTGTAACTCCGTTATTTACTATTTCATTGTTTAATAATGCACTATTTAAAAACTCTATCGTTACTTCATCATAAAAAACTTGATTATTAGACATTTCAATAATATCTGTCGGTAATAAGATTGATAAATCATCTCTAATAGCCCCTTCATAGATATCATCATATTCATAACTAAACAAAATATAGTTATCGTTACTAGTTATTTTTTTAATTTCAGTACTAATTTCGATAGTATCCATCTCGTTATAAGATAAATCGTATGAAGTAAAATAATTAGTAATAAATAGGTATCCCATCCCGTCATCAGTAGATTTAACTGTATGCAGAATTAAGATATTGTCAATATAATAAGCTCCTACAATCTCTTCTAAATCATCAAAGTCATCTGAATATACAGTTGATTTACTTACTAAGTTACCAAGTTGATCGATTACTAGAAACATGGAATCATAGTAAGTATCATTATCGGTAATGTGAATACATCCGAAAATAATAAAGTGATTAGTTGTTTTAATTACACCGTTAATAATGTAAGACTCATTTTCATTATCAACAATCGTATAAAAAGGATTAGTTCCTGTTTTCTCTATTGAAATCCCTTTGTTTCCGTTTTGCGTGTAGTCTGAAACGATAATATTATAGTTATCAAAACTATATGTTTCGTTGTTTCCATAACTACTTACTGGTTTGATCGGTAATGCAAAAATTAATAAACATAATAAAAAGACAGTTTTTTTCATATTATTCCTCCTCTAAAAGTATAATACTTATCAAAACTGTCTTTTTCTTATTATGTTATTAATCTTACTGTATCTCTAGCAATCATTACCTCTTCATTTGTTGGAATCATTAATATTTTTATTCTTGATCTTTTTGTAGATATAATCATTTCTTCGCTTTGATGTGCGTTTTTCTTTTTATCAAGGACAACTCCAAGAGCTTTTATTTTATCTACAACTAACTTTCTAGTTTCACTGGCATTTTCACCAATACCAGCAGTAAAACAAATAGCGTCACATCTTCCAAGAGTTAAATAATAAGCTCCAATATAATCAGCAATTATCTTTGCTTGCTTTTGAACTGCTAAAATACTCTTTTTATCTCCACTAGCTACGGCGTCCCATAAATCTCTTGAATCACTTGAGAAACCACTTAACCCTAAGTAACCCGACTTTTTATTAAGATCATCAATTACTTCATCTAGTGATTTTTTTTCTTTTTCAGAAATAAACTGGACAATAGCTGGATCAATATCTCCACTTCTAGTTCCCATTGGTATTCCTGCTAGCGGTGTGAATCCCATTGAGGTATCAATACTTTTCCCTCCATCAACAGCACATAAACTTGCTCCATTACCAATGTGACAAATTATTAACTTAGTATCTTTAATATCTTTACCTAACATCTTTGCAGCTCTTTGACTTACATATTTATGACTAGTACCATGGAATCCGTACTTTCTTACACCATATTTTGTATACCATTCATAAGGTACACTATACATATAAGCAACAGGGTCCATTGTTTGATGGAAAGCTGTATCAAATACTGCAACTGTGGGAATATTTGGTAAAGCAGTAGAAAATGCCTTTATTCCAGTTAAGTTCGCAGGATTATGCAAGGGTGCTAAGTCGCTTACTTCTTCAATAGCATCTATTACTTCCTGAGTAATAATAACTGAGTCCTTAAATTTTTCACCACCGTGAACAACACGGTGTCCAATTGCTTCAATCTCATCTAAACTATTTACAATTTTTAATTCACCAAGTTTCCTTAGCAACATATCTACTGCATCTTTATGAGTTTCAATATTTAAAGTGTCTTTAACTTTTTTGCCATTATATTTAATTGAGAAAATTGAATCTTTAATTCCAATACGTTCAATAACTCCGCTAGAAATCACAAATTCACTAGGCATTTCTAATAACTGGTATTTAAGTGATGAGCTCCCTGCGTTTACTGCCATTATTTTCATATTATTCATCCTCTCTCTTTTCAAACCATAAATCAATTTGAGATATTGTATTATTTAAGTTATCTAAATCATTAAAACTTGGTAAATCAACCATTAAGAAATTTTTTGGCTTTTTAATATTTTCTCCAAACTTTCTTAATATTAATATACTCTTAGGATTATTCTTAAATAATGATTCATTTAACTTTATTAATCCAAATATATGTGCTTTCTTGTCTATTTCTTGTTTGAAAATAGCACTTCCTTGTTTTTCAAAGAAATCATTTTCAATTAGTGCGAAGAAATATTTTCCATCACTTAGGCTATCTAAATGATGATTAATCACTTTATATGGAAAATATTCAGCGTCATCTTCACTTATAGGTAAATCCGTTACAATCAAACTAAATCCTTGATCATAATAAGTTAACGTATCTTGGAAAAAGACTTCATTTTCAAGTTCTAGTAAATCAGCTATATTTCGTGCTAATTTACATTTTAATAAATTTTCATCGAGTCCAAATACTTTAACAGTCTTTTTAAGGTGATTTAAAACAGTAAATACAAGATTCCCACTACCAATAAGGGGATCAAATATGCTAGTTAAATCATTATCCTTATATAACTTCTCAACAAGATAGCCAATAAAGATTCCAATCGTATCGGGAGTTAGATAAGCATTAGTTGCAAAGACATGTTTATATCCTTTTAAGAGTCCTAATTGAACACTTTTTCGAATTTCTTCTTTCTCAAAAAAGATATCAACTATCATAAATTTTAACTCTTTTAATTTAGCTGTATCCTCGAGGGAATACTCGCCTTCTAGTTCATCGTCTAGTAGAAAATTAAAAGCTTCATTCATACCTTCAAGATAACTTAACTTATAATTGCTATAAAGCAAATCAGCTACCCCATCAAAGTAATCATAAAACTTTTCGATATTTAGCTTGTCTATCATATAATCACCACAAAATAATTATAAGTTAATATCTTTAATTTGTCTATTAAAAGTCACTTTTCTTGAAGAATAGTTCAGCTTTTGATAGAATCTAACTGTGGAGGTGTATCTAATGAGAAAATTAATGGTAAAAATGATTGATTTATACAAGCAAAGAACTCAAAATACAAACCCTACTTGTAGATACCATCCTACTTGTAGCACCTATTCAAGAGAAGCGTTTGTAAAACACAACTTCTTTTATGCTTCACTTCTAAGTGTTTGGAGAATACTGAGATGTAATCCATTATCAAAAGGCGGATTTGATCCAGTCCCAAAAACTAGAAAAGAAAGGAAAGAACAAGAATGAATTATTTAGATATCATATTAAATGCAAGTAATGATAAAACATATTGTTTAAGAGATTTCCAAGGCGAAAAAGTTATCCTTTATTTTTATCCCAGAGATAACACATCAGGATGCACAATTGAGGCAAAAGATTTTACAAAGTATCAAAGTGAATTTAAAGAAAAAGGATACAAAATTATTGGTGTAAGTAGAGATACAGTAAAATCTCATAAGAATTTCATCTTAAAACAAGAACTTAATTTACTTCTACTCAGTGATACAGAAGAAAAACTAGTTAAAGTATTTGATGTTTTAAAAGAAAAAATGTTATATGGTAAAAAACACATCGGTGTTGTGAGAAGTACCTTTATCTTAAATGAAGAAGGTAGCATCACAAAAGAGTACCGAAAAGTAAGTGCTAAAACCCACATACAAAAATTACTAAATGAATTATAAAAAAATCAGTGCAAATTTGCACTGATTTTTATTTAAACATCTATTTCATTTGATTGAGATAATGAGTATTTAACTCCGATTGGACCAAATAACTCATATACTAGTGTTGCGATTAAGACAACAATCAGTATTGTAATACCTTCTTCTCCAAAGTCAGTTCTAGCTTGATAAGCCATTCCTAATGCAACTCCGGCTTGAGGTAATAAACAAATTCCTAAATATTTTCTTACATTAGTGTGTGAATGCATTAATCTCGCACCTAAGTATGCTCCAGATATTTTACCAAATGCTCTAACAGTAATGTACATTGCTGTAATTCCTGCGATATAGAAATAATTAATTCCTTCATTTCCTGAGAAGGCAACAATCAGTTCTGCTCCGGCTAGTGTGAAGAAAGCAATCATAATTGGATTAGTAAATTTCTCAACAACAATCGACATATCATGTGATCTTACTTTTGTAATACTATTTGTAATTGTAACACCCATAATCATTGGAGTTAAAATTGGTGATAAATGAATTTGGAAACCACCTATATGTAATCCCATATTAGCAAGTGCAACTGTAACAAATACTGCAAATATTGCTGTTACGAGGAAAACTTCTTCTTTTTGAGAGTCTCTACTTTTTACAAAATTAATAACTTTAGATACTACCAGTCCTACAACAACTCCAACTACTAATGAACTTAATAATTCAAGTGATGGACCAACTAGCATTTCTGATATAGATAATCCTATACCATCTTTAATTGACATAGCCACTGAAAGTAAAACACCAAATAATACAATACCTACTGCATCATCCATTCCAACAAGTGGTAACAATGTATCAGTTAGTGGTCCTCTAGCTCGATATTTTCTAGTTAATAACATAATTGGAGCTGGTGCTGTAGCTGTAGCAATTGCACCAAGCACTAAAGCTATTGGTAAAGAAATTCCAATAACTAGTAATCCAAATATTGTAAAAACTGCGGCAGTAACAGCTTGTATAAATGTTATAACAACTATTTCTTTACCGCTCTTCTTCAGTTTGTTGAATCTCAATTCAGTCCCAATACCGTAAGCAATAAAACCTAATGCAACACTTGAAATAACTTCAAGATTATGTATTAAATCTCCTAATCCAAGTAATACTAAAACTATTCCTAGTACCACTCCCATAGTAATATAACCTGTGATGTGAGGAAGTTTAATTTTCTCAAACCATCTACCAGCAAATAATCCCAAGATTAAGATAAATGCTAAAATTAATAAAGCTTCATAAGTTGTTGAAGCTTCACTACTCATAATTTGTAATACCATGATAACATCTTCTTTCGTATATATATAACAATAACCGGACTATATATTACATCTATCATTGTTATATTGCAAGTAATTTAAGAAGAAAATAAAAAACTCGACAATTAAGTCGAGTTTTTACTTATTTATTATGTCTTATCCCATCCAACTTTTCCAGCGTCGATTTCTCCTGCTCTTGTTAAGGCAGATTTAACGACAATCAAACCAAATACTTCATAAATTACAGTTGCTGCTAAAACTATTGTCATTATCTCAGACCCAATTACCTCAAAGCCTGGCATAGCGGCAAATCTTAGTTCAGCAGTTAATGCCATATCTATTGCAACACCTGCTTGTGGTATTAAAGTAAATCCTAAATACTTAACAACAGTAGGCGGTGCTTTCAAAGCTCTTGCACTTAAGTAAGAACCTAAAACCTTTCCTATTACACGAACTACTATATAAATTATACCAATTAAGCCAATTAATCTTAAGACATGTAAATCTAATTCTGCACCTGCTAATGTAAAAAATCCCAGTAAGATTGGTGCACTAAATAAATCAGTATTTTTAGTTAGTCTTTTCTCATATGATTCTTCGATAAGATTAGTTAAGACAACTCCAATTGTCATCGGAAGCAATATTGCAGAAGCATGGAAAATTTGTCCAAGTCCAATTCCTGCGATAACAATTCCAATTGTCATCATTAGTAAAACTTTATCATCATCTCTATTAAACTTTTTAGCTAAAGCAAATCGAATAACTCATAAAATACCTCCCATAACAAAAGATATCCCTATTTCAAAAACTGGTTCTAAAATCATATGGAGAACATTAGTACCACCTGATGGTCCAAGCAATGATACTCCAAGTGATAGCATAACAGCAAATATCATAATACCAATAGCGTCATCAAGTGCAACTAAAGGTAATAATATATCTGTTACTGGACCTTTTGTTCTAAAGTTCTTTACTACAGCTACAATTGGTCCAGGAGCGGTTGCTGTAGCTATTGCTCCAAGGATTAATCCGTATGTCCAAGCATAATCTCCATCAGTCACAGATAAATACACTATTATTGCTGAAGAAACTAAGAACGTTGTTAAGAAAGCTTGAGATAGTGTAATAATTGTTACTTGCTTTCCAGTCTTCATTAATTTTTTAAGTTTTAATTCAAGTCCAATAGTATATCCAATAAATCCGATAGCCATTTGTCTAATAATTATAAAATGGTCCAACATTTCGTGCGTTAATACACCAAACACACCAGGACCAATTAGTATTCCAATCAAAATATATCCTGTTACTTTTGGAAATTTAATTATTTCAACTAACTTTCCACCTAAAATCCCAAGTAAAATCAAAGCTGCAATACTAAAAATTATATTATCACTAAGCATTTCAAATAAGGTCATATTTTCACTAGTTGTTGTCGATAATAGATTTAACATTTAAGTATTAACTACAAACTTTCTGATTCGATTTAAGATAACTAATAAATTCATTCTTCTTCACTGCTCTAGAAAAACACTCTCCTGAACCTACATTAATCTCTAAATCTTTTACTAGTTTTAAATGAATCTTATTATTTATACCTGTCGATATTACTGTTAAATTAAGTTTTCTTCCAATATCAACAATAAACTTATATACACTATGCATTCTTGTATACTCTTGATCGTTATCAATATTATCTAATAAACTCTCATCAAGTTTTAAAATGTCTACTTTTAAATCAACTAAATATGTCAAAGATGAATTATTGTTTGAATATTCATCTAATGCAATTAAAAATCCTGCTTCATGTAATTTCTTAATCTTATTGTATGCTTCTGGATCAGTTATTATTGATTCTTTAATTTCAATAATTATATTTTTAGCAAAAACTTGATACTTATCTAATATTGTAAATAAATCATCAATTTTCACTCTAATAAGCGTATATTCAGAGAAATTTAGTGACGCATTAAATCTTCTATGTACTTTTATTTTCTTATCAGTTTCTATTTCTTTAAAAAATTTAACAGTCTCTTCAAACATTTTCATTTCGATATCATAAATTAACCCAGTATATTCAGATATAGAGAGGAACTTGTCTGGTTTAATTTCTCGATCCTCATATTGCCATCTTGAGACAGTTTCAAAGCCAAGAACTTTACCATTAAAAGTATCTATAAATGGTTTAAATTTTGGGAAGAAATGTCCTTCTTTAACAGCTTCATAAATATTCAATTCAATATTCTTTTTATCCATAAATCTCGCTTTTAAGGCATCATCAGCCAATATTAAGGCATTACGGTATTTTTGTTTTGATTCATCAATCGAAAAATGCATTAATTTAAGAACATCTTCTAAAGATGCTCCATCAAAGTCATTATAATGTAAAACACAGATACTTGCATTTACTAAAATTTGAACATTATAGTGTTTAATAGGTTGTTTCAAAATTTTATGTAATTGATCAGGCTCACAAATGTAAGAACTATCTGAAACGGTAATAAATTGATCTGCTCCAATACGATAAACATCAGCTTTTCCACAATAATCTTTCATTGTCTTGGCTACTTTTAACAACATGTCATCAATTGCATCAGTTCCAAAAATAGCTGTCATCTTATTGAAATCATCAATGTCAAGATAAACAAAATGAACATCGCGTAAATCAGCTGCATAATAATCACGCATTAGTCCACTTAAATTTCTTAATCCTGTTAGCATGTCGGTATATGCTATCTTCTCTAAATCTTCGTATTCTATCAAGATTATCACCTCTTCTCTACAACAGTATATCATAACGACCTAATCATACCAAGAATGGTTTAGAAAAAAAACTATTAAAAAAAGCAACCTAAGTTGCTTTGATTACATATGGTGCGGGTGACAGGAATTGAACCTGCACTCCTAAGAACTAGATCCTAAGTCTAGCGCGTCTGCCAGTTCCGCCACACCCGCACAGTAATATGGCTGGGCCAGATAGAGTCGAACTATCGATCCCGGAGTCAAAGTCCGGTGCCTTAACCACTTGGCCATGGCCCAATTTGGGGCGACTGATGGGAATCGAACCCACGAATGCCGGCGCCACAAGCCGGTGTGTTAACCACTTCACCACAATCGCCATAAATCTTTGTCTGCATTAAAGAGACTATATACATTTTAGACAATAGTCCAATAATTGTCAAGCAATATCTTAGTTTAATTTTACCATACAAAGTATCAAAATTAAAAATGTTTGATTTAATAAATATTCATATCATTCTTGGAATAAATTAGTAAATCAAGTATAATAATATGATGTAAAGGTGTGATTACTTATGAAAAGTAAAATATTGAATTCAGTAAAATTGTTTTCATTTATTCTATTATCAATTATTTACTTAGAAATTTTATTCAAAGTTAGAGTTTTAACGATAGACTTTGATATGAATCTTTTTAGAGCTATCTTATTTTCATTATCATATTCTATATTGGTGATGTTTTTTTTAAGTTTCTTCAAAGAGAAAACAGTTAGAAGAATAGTATTTGCATTAACTGTTATTATAACTTTCCTATATATTAATCAAGAAATATATAATTCTTTCGTTGAAGGATTCTATTCGATTACTGTCGCAGGAGACTTCACAATGGGATTATCATTCCTAAATGATTATTTATACGCCTTTAGATTTTGGCATATATTCTATATCTTCCCAATTGCATCATTATATTTATTAAATAGATATCACTTAATAACCTTCAATATTGAGTATTCTACATTAAAACAACCACTCATTGTATTGATGCTTGGTTTCTTAACTTTCTTCGGCTCTTTACAAACTATTAATGAAACAGTGGAAAGTACAGAAAATATTATTACTTATAGTGATATGGACTTATATACTTATATGTATAACTCCCAAGATGCACTTAAGAAGTTTGGTCTCTTAACATATACCCAAAGAGACTTCTTTAGTTTATTTAGAGAAAATCCTTTAAGTGAATCTGAATATGATGTACTGTTAGATGATTTTTTCGAAAATAGAGATCCTCATTACTATAATGCTTATTCACGTATTTTTGTCGATAATAACTTTATCTTAATCATGGCTGAAAGTTTAGATACATTTGCAATTAATGAAGAATTAACACCTAATCTATATAATTTAAAAACAAATTATGCTTATTTTGAAAACTTTTATTCGCCTTTGTATTACCGAAGCACTGCGGATTCTGAGTTTTTAGTTCAAACATCTTTTTATCCTGATAAAAACGTTACTTTGAGTATGAGTGCTTATGCTGAAAATACTTTTAAATATACATTACCAAAGATGTTTTCTGATAAAGGGTATGTTACTTACTCATTCCATAATTATACTGATTATTTTTATCCTAGAACTGATTTTCATACTCATGCATTAGGTTATGATTATTACATGGGAAGCGAAGAATTAGGAATGCTAGACAATCCAGAGCCAGGTAAAATAATCTTTAACCATGCTTGGCAAAGTGATTTAGAGTTAATGGAAAAGTCGCTAGACTGTCACACTTATTCAGAGTTTGAAAACTGTGTAAATATTTTAGATGGAGAAGATAAATTCTTCTTAAACTATGTGACGGTTTCTGGACATTTTAAGTATGCTGCAGACCATGAGATTGCTAAATTAAATGAAGACTTAGTTACTCAATACGAAATTGACAATGGTATTGAACTAGATGAAGAAATCTTTTATTACCTTGCAGCAAATATTGAACTTGATAAAGCCCTTGGCTATCTCTTTAGTGAATTAGATAGAACTGGACATTTAGATGATACAGTAATAATGATCTTTGGAGACCATTATGCTTACGGAATTGATAAAGAAACAATCTGGGAATATGATGATATGAAAGATGATGGTTCTGATATGGATATTCATAATGTACCAATGCTCGTTTATTCTAATTCATTCCTGCTTAATGGTGTTATCGATAACTATATGTCAACCATTGATGTTATGCCAACACTATCAAATTTATTTGGGCTCCGATTTGATTATACTAAAGTATTTGGAGTTGATGTGCTTGGAACATCAGAAAACTATGTTAGATTTGCTGATATGAGTTTTGTTAGTGAATATTATAGCTATCAATCACTATCTGAAGAATATATTATTATTGATGAACATGTCACCCCTGAGTATTTAGCTGCAATGAATCATAGAATTATAAATGATTATAAATATAATCTACTAGTACTTCAATATGATTACTTTAAAAAAGAAGATGAAGAAGAGTAATAAAAAGGTATTTAGCAAATTATGCTAAATACCTTTTTTTATGTTATTTTATATATTTCTTAGTATAACTATTCCCAGCTAAATACAATAGATAACACGAAACAATTAATACTGCTTCAAAGACTAATATATGCCATGGAAAAACTCCAAAGATACTTTCAACTTCTGGTGGTGGTCCCATTGTAAACATATAGTTAGCGTCAGGAAGAAATTCTGTTGTACGTAAAATAAGATTAATACCAAGCATTGAGAATCCTAATATGTTGGTAATTATTAGTGCATAATAGAATCTTTTAAAATTAATTTTATATTTGTAAGTAGTAAGATAATAAATTGGAACATAAATAATTGCTGAATGAGCAATTATGAATTCATAAAATCTAAAACGATCATATCCACCATTCCCGAATTCGGGAATAGCAAAAGATACTATACCCCCAAGAATTCCAGTAAAGAAAACAAAGATAAATATTTTCTCATTATTAGTAACAAGTAAAACAATAGTTAATAAATAGCTAATAGCACATAGATGAAAAGGAAGATATACTTCTCCTGCACCTACTTCAATTATGATTAATATTATCTCGTTTATTAATAAAATTGATGCTAGAGAGTATCTAAAGTATTTTTCATATTTAGAATTGTATATTTTATCTTTAACTAAGAAAAATATTATCAGTACAATAATGAACAATATAAACTGTACTAGATGCATCCCTGTAAACATATCAAATCTTAAATTAGGATTATAATCAAAACTAAAGAAATCCATAAAATCACTCCTTATTTATTAAGTAGACCATTATATATATCTAATACATTAAGTGCATAATTTTCGGCACTAAATCTTTCAATACAAGCTTTACTTGAGTTTTTAGTTATTTTATTAAATAATTCTTTATCATTATAAAGTTTATTAAAGAGTGGCCCAAAATCTAAATCATCAGTAAATGAATATCCATTTTCTCCTGCTTTAATTACACCATCTAAATTGTCATCATACTTAACTAATAATGGTACTCCAGAAGCTAAGGCTTCAATATAAGTTAATCCTTGAGTTTCAGTAACACTGAAGTTAACGAATAAATCTGCGACATGATAATATAATGCAACATCAAATGGTGGTACCATTCCTGTACAAATAACTTTATTACTAATTCCTAGTTCACCGGCGAAGTCTTTAAAGAAATTTAAGTCTGGTCCTCCACCTACTAATAGTAATTTAACATCATCTCTAGATTTCGAAATCTTCTTAAATTCTTTTAGTAATGCTTCAACACTTTTCTCCCTCGACATTCTTCCAAGGAATAACAATACAAAATCATTTTCCTTGATTCCTAATTTTTTTCTGGCTTCATTGTAATAAGCTTTTTTATAATTTTGTCTTCTAAATTTATCTAAATAAATACCTGTTGGAATAATATGTGATGATTTCTCATATCCATATCCATCAAAGGCATTTTTTACTTTCATTGTTGGAAAGATTACTTCATCCGCAGAATCAGCAAAACTCTTACTATACCATTTAGATAAGAAAGTTAATGGAGACTTAAACACTTTAGTAATAAAATGAATATAATCTTCATACATTGTGTGATATGTGTGAACAACTGGAATATTAAATCTCTTGGCTGCTTTTCTTCCTAATCTTCCCATTGTAAATTCAGTATGACAATGGATAATATCTAAATTCAAAGTCCCAATCTTATTTACTTTTTTATTTGTTACTTTACCAATTCGAAAATCTCTTAATCCTTTCATTGGTAATCTAGTACCTTCAAACCTAACAATATTCTCTGAAAAAGTAGCTAATTCATGGCCATTTGTAATGATAATTACATCATGTCCTAATTTAGTTAATTCTTTAGAAAGTGTGGCTACAGATATAGTAACCCCACTTATAATCGGATAAAACGCATCACTAAATAACCCTATTCTCATTCTCTTCACCTACTCAATAACATACTCTTTATTTCTAAATCCAAAATAATAAAGACTAAAAAATCCAAAAGCCACAATGTAATGTATTGTCGCAAAGACAAAACTAGAAAGCCCAGGAAGTATTATCCCAATGATACTTTGATCATGTAAATAAAAATAATCTGCGCCAATTAAACTATTAATTGGGATAAATGCATATAATAAAACTGCCATAATACCAGTGATAACAAATAAATCTTTTTTACTCGGTCTATATCCTTGATAGACAACTAAAAAGAAAGGAACCATCGCCAGTAAAAAATGATCTATATAAAATGTCTCAGTTAAGTTTGCAATATTTTCGATTGGACCATTTGGATAAATAACCCCCGCAAGTCCTGTCGCTCCCCAGTAAAATAAAAAAGATTCAACTTTTCTATTACCTGTGAGAGTATAAAACAATAATACCAAGACACTAAGACGACACATATAAAAAGGTAGATGTTCAGTAAAAATAAACCCCTCTTTAAAGAACACACCTAAATATCTAGCAAGTTGAGTCCATATTAACAATATTGATACGATTATCAATATTGTTTTTTTATGTTTTTCAATAAACACTCTATAATTAAAAATCGCATATATTGTAAAAGCAGCAGATAAGACAACTATTGCATAAACAAGATATGGATTAATGAAATCAAAATACAACATTTAATCACCTCGTTAGTAAATAAATTGTAACTTATTATAACATACTACTTTAATAAGTAATAATTCTTAATATTAAGATCTATTATAATATCTGCCTTATTCTTTAGGTCTTCAGCTTCAAAATAATAGTTTTCTAAAGGGATCCATTCCTTTACCCAACGCTCTAACATAATCCTACCATTTCTCGCAAGTATTCTATCTTTTTGAAGAGTCTCATCAATTTCAAGAAACACTGTCAATGTATAATAATCTCTTAATGTCTTATGCATCGAATAAGCCCCTTCAATAATAATTACTTGTTTATTTTTAGATTGTTCTCTCTCTTCTAAAATATTAGTTACACAGTTAAAATAATCTGATTTTAAATAATCTTCATCTAGATTATCTATTATCTCAGATTTAAGTCTTTCGTAATCTAGATTACCGCCACTTTCGCCTAGTCTTTCTTTCGTTTTTCTTTCTTTTGGAAGAAAATAATTATCGGTATGAAATAACAAAGCATCATACTTATCTTTCAATAGATTTCCTAAAGTAGACTTCCCAGAAGCACTAGGTCCGTCAATTGCGATGACAACTTTCTTGTTTTCTTCAATTTGTTTATCGATTTTATCATATAATTTCATCAAATCACCTACTAACATTTTAACACATTATTTTATTATTCATTATTGAACTTGCAATTGTGTAAATAAAAAATCACTGTGAAGTGATTTTTTATTCTGTGAACCAACTTAATCCGTATCCTTTATATCCTACATGAATACTAAATACTGGACCAAGATAATCTATAAATGTAATTTTTGCATGTGGGAAATTTTCAACTAATAGATTTTTAAGATTTGTTGCACTTTCAAGTGAATGTGTACTACAAACTCTAAAAGTAATACTTTCATATTCAATAGCTGCTAGTTTTATCTTATCTAACATATACTTATGAACTTTTGCATAAGTTCTTTCTTTATGAACTAGTTCTAATTTACCATCAATTACTTGAATGATAGGTTTTACTCTAAGTACTGTCCCTATTGCTGCTGAAGCCGTTGATAATCTTCCACCTCTAGCTAAAGAGAATAAATGTTCCACAGTAAAGAATTGTTCAGATGTTGTGAGTATTCTATCAATACGTTCGATAATTTCTAATTCATCTTTACCATCATTAATCATATCTATTAATTCAACAGCAATCATCGCAGCTCCATAAGCTGCAAGTTTTGTATCAAATAGATACACTTTTGATGGATCATCTAACATGTTTCTAGCAAGTTCTGCGGATTGATATGTTCCACTAATATTACTTGATAATAATACAACAAATATTTTTTCATATCCTTCTTCTAATCTTTTTTCAAATATTTCTAAGAATTCTCCTGGGGCAGGTTGGCTTGTCGTAAATTTCGCTCCTTTATTTAGTTTAGCAAAAATAAACTCATTATCCACATCAACCTCACGATGTGAGATTGTTGATTCAACAACATTTAAAGAGGCGATACTAATTTTATTATCTTTAACTTGTTCTTTTGTTAAATATACAGTACTGTCAGTTACTATCGCATATTTTTTCATATTATATCTCCTTTAAACTATTCAGCGCACCAAGAAACGCCGTACCCTTTTTTACCTAGGTGCAAACAAAATATTGGTCCTAGGCTATCTGTATAAGTGATTTTTATATTGTCGAATGCATTTTCAATCGCAGCTTTAAGAAATAATGCTTGTTCAGTATTGTGTTCTAAAATTCTGGCATAAATGTGTTCATAGCCTTCTGTTGTTTCTTTCATTCTTTTTATTATCTCTGAGATAACTTTTTTATGTGTTCTTTCTGATTTAAATAAATCAAGTTTTCCCCCAATCATTTGGATTAAAGGTTTAACTCTTAAGACAGTTCCAATTAGTGCTTTAGCTTTTGTTAATCTTCCTGATCTTAATAAACTGGTTAAACTCTCTAAAGTAAATATTAAATTAGATTGTGAAATCAATTTGTTAATTCTATCAATGATTACATCAAAATCTTTTTTAGCATCAATCATTTCGATAACCCTTAAAGCAATCATTTCATTTCCAAATGCAGCAAGTCCTGAATTAAATACATAAACATTCTTTGGTGCCTCAAGCATGTTTCTTGCTAAAGTAGCTGATTGGTATGTTCCACTAATTTGATCACTTAAACAAACCACAAATATTTTTTCATAGCCTTTACTAAATAATTCTTCATAAGTAGCTAAGAATTCTCCCGGTGAAGGTTGGCTTGTTGTTAAAACGTGTCCATTATCCAATCTTGAATAAACAAATTCAACATCAACATCTAATTCTTTAAATGATTCCTCTTTGTCAATAATGTTTAAACTTACTCGTGTCAGATCATATTTCTTAACTTCTTCATCTAGTAAGTACACTGTACTATCAATTACTAATGCATATTTTTTCATATTACTTCCTTCTTTCTATAATAGATATCCATACACGCAAATAAAGTGGAAAAATGTTCCACCAAGAACAAATATATGCCAAACAAAATGACTATACTTAAATCTTGAAATGAAAAACAATACTCCAATTGTATATAATAATCCCCCAATTACTAGAAAAATAATTTCATTTCCTAATACTGAAAATACATCGTTTGAAACAAGTACAAAACTCCAACCCATTAATAAATATATAACGACAGAAACGGCCATATATTTTTCTGCCCAAATTGATTTAAAGATTATTCCAATAATAGTTATTGTCCATAATCCAATAAGCAAAACGTATCCTTCAGTTGTTCCTACTGCTAAAACTAAGAATGGTGTATATGTTCCAGCAATCAAAATAAAAATGCTTGAATGATCAAATCTTCTAAAAATATCTTTTACAGTTGTCATTTCATCTGGAAAAGAATGGAGAAGTGTGCTCGACATATATAACACAATCATTGATACTCCAAATGCAATACTGGAGAATATTTCAACTAATGTATCAGCTTTAGAAACTAGTAATACCAACGCAGCAATAGCTAACAATACGCCAACACCATGGGAAACAGCATTAGCAATCAATTCGCCAAGTGAAGTTTTTCTTAAAACTACACTCTCACCAAGTGATTTTCTTTTCATAGAAATCATCTCCTTTTAAATTACTCTATCACACATACTAATTTATCAAACATTACTCTGTCTGTCAAGGTAATTAGTAAATATAAAAAATAGTCTAAATTAATAGACTATTTATTCAAAAAAGTGTTTGAGGTGAGTAATATGTTTCTTATAGAATTGATACTTCTTATCTTCTGTTAATCTAAGTATTTGATTATATAATTTCTTAACTTTTCTATTATCTAATAATCCATCTATTTCTTCACACATTTTAAGATATGTATAATACCATAATTTATAATCATCAAATCTCCCAAATGATTTTATCGAGTTATTCTTCATATTCCAAGGTTTTAGCCCAGCAAAGTGAATTCCTTTAAGGTATTCAATATCAGGATAGCCGTTAAACGATGAGTATCTTAAATCAACATTAGTCCACTTTCCACTGAGTTTCAAAGTAATATACTGCATCTCTGGCCAATTGTATAAGCTGATTTCTTTTTGAATATCAAGATTAGCTAAATCATCCATAATGGATTCATAGAACTTACTGCTAGGTTCAAATAAATATAAAGAGGCATTAACACCCATATTCTCTTTATCTTCCTTAATTCGATCTGTAATTTCTTTGGGAATCAATGTTCCATGTGGAACATCTTTATATATAGTATGCCAGTTCCAAGTCCCGTTTAGGTAGACAGAGTCAGGAATTATGTACTTTCCTTTATCGTCATATTCTAAACAATATTCTTTTTTCTCGTTGATTATACCTGCGGGTGCCGGTAAATCAAATAGAGTGTCATAGCTATGCAGTGGCAACAAATCACAATCAGCGATAATTATCTTCTCATACCTTTTATCTAGATCTCCATCCACTCCTAAACGAAAGGCATTAAATCTAGAAAATAAGAATGGACGATCTTGTCTTTCTTGTCTTCTGTCGTGTGGGACAAATACTTCATCAATTACAATGACATCATTATAGACAAGTTTTAATGAATTAATTGCGTATTCACTAATGTTGTCAGAGACGATACATATTAGATCCGCCCTTGTATTTTGAAGTCTTAAGGCATACGCAAAAACTAAGGCTCCTGGTAAATAAGAGTCATTTCTAATTATAAATGTTACATAAGCATTTTTATTCATATAATCATTCCTTTATAATTCTTACTCATAATGTTTGAATTATTATAATAATATTATACAATATATATGATGGAATAGGTGATTAAATGGATAAAAGAGCACAATATCTAAAAATAAGAAAAAAACAAGCGGATATTGATGGCGTTGTTTGCGTCTGTAAACAAGTCACAGAAAGACGTCTTAGAAAAGCAGTTAAAGAAGGTCGCCGTAGATTTATATCTGTTAAACAAGCTACAGAAGCAGGAAGTGCTTGTGGGATGTGTCAGCCGATTGTTGAAGACATTATAAAAGATGAAATAAGTGAAAGATAAAAGCTCATATTAAATGAGCTTTTTTGTTTACAATTTATTATGGATTTTTTCTAAGATTGTATCTTTTATTTGTTTTGCTTCTTCTAACATTTCTATAATAGACTTAGAATATTGATCAATCATATGTTGATCAGTTAATCCTGATATATTAATTTTTACATTAAGGATTGCTCCTTCTAGTCCAGCATATAACATTAGCGTACTTACTCCGATATCAGATAAAGTATTTTTGTTTCCATACTTTAAGATATAATCCATATGTCTTAATGCTCTTAAAGATAATCTTGCGACAATGTAAGGAACCTTGATTGCTTCGATTGTTCCTTCTAATATTTTTTGTCTTCTAAAGTTTTTTTCTTCTTCAGTTTCTTTTGGTAGTTTAAATCCTGCCATAATTAAATTAAAAGCTTCGGAATCTTTATCAATTAAAGATAGTAACTCTTCTTTAATGTGTAGAAACTCTTTTAAGATACTATTAAATTTATTTTGAGTATCTTCATCTAATGCTTTGAATTTTTTCTTTCCAATGGTTAGGTGTCCGACCATTCTCGTTAATGAAGCACCAACACCTCCTGCAAGTGCGCTAACACTACCTCCACCAGGCGCTGGAGATAAAGAGTCTATTTCATTGCTAAATTCAATTAAATTTAAATTAACTAATTTCATAATATTCCTCCTTAAACTAGTGACTTGTCTCTAACGACAACTTCACCTTTTTTAAATACATCTAATGTGTGATTGATTCCGAAGTGGTACATTATGTAATCTAAGTTTTTACTATCCATAATAACTATGTCTGCATCTTTTCCGATTTCGATAGATCCAACTTTATCTTGAATTCTTAAATTGTAAGCAGCATTAATTGTTGAAGCATTAAGTATTTCAAAAGATGTCATTTTTAATTTGTTAGCAGCTAACTGCATTGTGAATTGAAAGTTCTCACTTGGACTACTTCCAGGATTATAATCACTAGCTATAGCAACAGCACAATTACTATCAATCAGCAATCTAGCAGGAGCGTAATCTTTATTTAGGTAAAATGAAGTACTTGGCAATAAATTAGCAATTACATTAGAAGTAGCTAGTTTATTAATATCTTCATTACTAATCGCCATTAGATGGTCTGCGCTACTCGCATTTAATAGTACTGCTAAACCAGCTCCACCAAGTGTGACAATTTCATCTGCGTGAATTTTCGGTATTAACCCGATTTGTTTTCCTTGTTCTAGGATATATTTTGATTCTTCATAATTGAAAACACTGTCTTCACAAAAGACATCAATGAATGTTGCTAAGTCTTTTTCTTTTATTATTTTCATATCATTAACAAGCGATTGAATATATTCATCTTTATTATTCTTATATTCTTTAGGAACAGTGTGAGCTCCTAAGTATGTATTAATAATAGTTATTGGATGATATTCATTTAACTCTTTAGCAACGCTTAACTGTTTCATTTCAGTTTCTAAATTAAGTCCATATCCACTTTTTGCTTCAATAGTTGTTACGCCATGAAGTAACATTTCATCGAGTGATTTCCAAGCTTTTTCAAATAATTCTTCAACTGTAGCGTTTCTTGTTTTGTTTACTGTTGAGTGAATTCCTCCACCTTGTTTTAGGATATCCAAATAAGGAACCCCTGCACGTAAACTAGCAAATTCATTTTCTCTAGAGCCATAGTGAACTAAATGAGTATGTGAATCTATTAGTCCTGGGATTACTAGATTACCTTGTGCATCATGCATGAAAGTAAAGTCATTTAAATACTTATCATATTCTCCTTCTCCAAAGTCGATAATGATTCCATCCTTAACTGCGATAAAGGCATCAGAATAAGAAGATATTTTATTCATATCTTTTCCTCTAACTGGGGCATTTAATTGTGAAGTAAGTAATGTACCAATATTATAAATCACTAAATCTGCATGCATAGTAACACTCCTTATTATATGTTTGCTTCGACAATCTTATACTTATCAAAATCCCTAAATTTTAAATACTTGATAGCATACTTAGTTAGATCATCTAGTGACATTGTTTTATCAAATTCTAAACTGTTAACTTTAAAGTAATATCTCAAAGATCTAACTAAAGAATCTCTTGGTAGTAATCCTA
>DAOVWR010000143.1 GCA_030636545.1 Mycoplasmatota bacterium | reverse complement strand
GAACAATTACTTCATCAAGTCGAAAACTCGTCTCTAAAAGATATTGAAGAGATCAAGGATGAACTAATTGAAAAAAACTATATTAAGAAAAAACTAGTTCAAAAGAAAAAGAAAAAGAAACCAAATTATGATACTTACTATGATAATGATGGTGTTGAAATCCTCGTAGGTAAGAACAATATTCAAAATCAGTTTATAACTCACAAGTTAGCAAAACATAATGAAATATGGTTCCATGCTAAAGAAGCACCAGGCAGTCATGTTGTTGCTAGAAAAACTAATCCTTTATCAGAAACAACAATTAGAACGGCAGCTCAACTTGCCGCTTATTTCTCTAGAATGAAGAACTCTAGTAGTGTGCCAGTTGATTATGTTGAAGTAAGATATTTAAAGAAAGTACCTGGCAAAATTAATAGTTTCATAACCTACAAAAATAACAAAACAATCTATATTGACCCTGATGAAGATTTCATCATTAATTTAAGAAGAAAATAATAAAAGAACTATGAATTTTTCATAGTTCTTTTTTATTGCTTTTTACTTTGTTCGCAGTCCATCCTAGACTACTTGCGACTATAATAAACAACATGTAAATCATATATGGTTCAACTTCAGTATTAAAAACATTTTCAATAAGTGCAACAATTACATAGAAGAATGCAAAGATAAGAATAATTTTTAATATTGTTTTTAATAATCTAGTCATTATTTCCCTTTATTAAATATTTCTTTCTTAACTAAATCAATAAATTCGTCTACTGACACAGTAACTTGTTCTTTCGATCCAAATTTACGATAAGTTACTAAGTTCTTACCAATTTCATTATCTCCTACAACTAATTGATATGGTATCTTCAATGTTTGTGCATTTCTAATTTTATATCCTAGTTTTTCTTCACGAAGATCTAATTCACTACGTAAGTCATGATCAATAAATAAATCATTTAATTTCTTAGCGTAGTCTTTATGAACATTTAGTGATACAGGGATTAATTTAATTTGAATTGGCGCTAACCAAGTTGGGAATGCTCCTTTATATTGCTCTAATAAAATACTCATTAGACGTTCCCAAGTTGAGATTAAGCCACGATGGATTACCACTGGGCGATGTTTCTCTCCATCACTTCCAATATAGTTTAAATCAAATCTATCAGGTAATAAGAAATCTAATTGTACTGTCGACATTGTAATAACATGTCCCATGGCAGTACGAACTTGAATATCTATTTTAGGACCATAAAAAGCAGCTTCACCTTTCATTACAGTATGTTCAATATTATTTTCTGCGAGTAATTCTATTAGTAATGATTCAGCTAAATCCCAAAGTTTATCATTATCATGGAATTTATCTTTACTTTTATCTCTTAAGGCAAGTTCAATATATTCAATTTCTAAATCTAAATCATCAATTGCTTGAAGAATTAAATTATAAGCTGCGAGCACTTCTTCTTTTATTTGATCTTGTCTAACAAATAAATGCGCATCAGTCAGTGTCATTGCGCGTACTCTTTCAAGTCCGCTTAAGGCACCACTTGCTTCATAACGATGTTGAGTTACTATTTCGGCGTATCTAATTGGTAGATCACGATAACTTCTTAAGTCTGATTTATAAACTAACATATGATGAGGACAACTCATTGGGCGAAGCACCCATGTTTCTCCATCTCTTTCCATTAATGGGAACATATTTTCTCTATAATGATCCCAATGTCCACTGATTTCATAGAG
>DAOVWR010000089.1 GCA_030636545.1 Mycoplasmatota bacterium | reverse complement strand
TCATTGGATTCATACATTAAGCGTTTAGAACAATTAGAGAGTATCTCTAAAAATATCGATGGAGTTGAACAAGCATATGCAATTCAAGCCGGTCGTGAAGTTAGAGTAATAGTAGAACCAACAAAAGTAGATGACACAATGGCTTATAAAATTGCCCGTGATATTAAGGAAAAAATTGAAGAACAATTATCTTACCCAGGTACTATTAAAGTAACTGTAATAAGAGAAACAAGAGCTCAAGATATCGCTAAATAAAAGCCTTCTTCGGAAGGCTTTACTTATTTGAGGTGAAGACAATGGAGTATTTTGATTTATACAGTAAAACTGGTCAAAAACTAAATAAAAAAGTACTAAGAGGTACTAAACTTAGTGATGGAGAATACCATCTCGTTGTTAACATCTGGATCAGAAACAATGCAGGAGAGTATCTTATCCAACAAAGGAATAAATTATCAGATAAAGTCCCATTTTTATGGGATACGACTGCTGGAGCAGTTATTGCTGGTGATGATTCACTTGATACTGCAATAAAAGAAACATCTGAAGAACTAGGTATAAAACTAAATAGAGATAAACTAATGTTTTTAAGAAGGTATTATATAGAAGATAATCATTCAAACTTTCTATTAGATGTTTACTTAGCAAATGAAGAAATACTACTTAACGATTTAGTCATTGATAAATCAGAAGTAAAATACACAAAATACGCTTCAATGCAAGAAATAAGAGAACAAGTAATAAGTAAAACATTTAAAGATTATGATGTAATAATCAAACAAAAAGGTTATTTTGATTTAATAGAAAAGAGTTGATAAAATGAAAATTTTATTTATAGGAGATGTTTTTGGAAGTAGAGGAATGGAAGCATTATACAAGTACTTGCCAAAGATAAAACAAGAACATAAGCCAAATTTAATATTTCTAAACGGTGAAAACATTGACCGAGGATTTGGAATTAGTGAGTCGATTTATAAAGAATTAATGAAACTAGGAATTAGTGTGGTAACACTCGGAAACCACTCATTTTCAAAACGAGAAATTATTAATTTTATTGATGATTCAAATATAATAAGACCAGCAAATTACGCTGATTCAATTCCTGGAAAAGGATATATTACAATTAAATTTAACGATAAACTAGTTACAGTAATTAACCTTATGGGAAGAATATTTATGGGTGATCCACTAGATAATCCCTTCAAAAAAGCTGATGAAATATTAGAAAAAATCGATAGTGATTATGTAATTGTTGATATGCATGCCGAAGCATCAAGTGAAAAAATTGCTCTAGCTCATTACCTTGATGGTAGAGTAACAGCAGTAGTTGGAACACATACTCATGTGCCAACCGCAGATGCTATGGTATTCCCAAAAGGGACAATGTATATCTCAGATATTGGTATGAGTGGAACAAAATACGGAATAATTGGTGCCGATAAAGATATTATTGTGAGTAAGTTCTTAGATGGAATGCCACGAAGAATTAAAGAAGATTTATCTTCAACTTTACAGTTTAATGCTGTAATTATGGATACTGATATACCACAAATAAAATCAATAAACATCTATGAATAAGGGATCCTTATTCATTTTGTTTACAATAAAATAGAAATATGTAAGATACTTTGAAAAGGTGATAATAATGGCAAATGACTATGAAAAATACTTTATTAAACCATCAATAAGAGATGCTAGAAAAAGAAAATCACAGGAAACTCCTGTGATTGATTTTGAGAAGCATTTTAATATAAAAGGGTTTGGTACAGGTAAAACATATAAAATAGAAACATATGGTTGTCAGGCTAATGAAGCTGATACTGAAAAGATAAAAGGTATATTAGAAGCACTGAATTTTACTGAAAGTGAAACACTAGAACATTCAGATATTATCTTACTTAACACTTGTGCAGTAAGAGAAAATGCTGAAAATCGTGTTTTTGGCGAACTTGGGAGACTAAAACAGTATAAAAAGAATAATCCTGAGCTAATATTAGGAGTTTGTGGATGTATGCCTCAAGAAGAAAAGGTAGTAGAAAGAATCTTAAAGAGTTTTCATTACGTAGATTTGATATTTGGGACACATAATATCTATAAATTACCCGAATATATAGAAACAGTGGTGCTTTCCAAAGAGAAAGTAATCGAAGTTTTCTCAGAAGAGGGCTCAATTGTAGAAAACTTACCAAGAATTAGAGCAAATACACGAAAAGCATGGGTTAACATAATGTTCGGATGCGATGAGTTTTGCACATATTGCATAGTTCCATATACAAGAGGTAAGGAAAGATCAAGAAATAAAGATGATATTATCAAAGAAGTAAAAGAATTGATAGAACAAGGGTATAAAGAAGTAACTTTACTGGGACAAAACGTAGACAGTTATGGTCGAGATTTTAAAAATACTGATTATAAGTTTGCGGATTTATTAAAAGATCTTAATAAATTACCAATTCAAAGAATAAGATTTACTACTTCACATCCAAAAGACTTTGACTTGGAAACTGTAAAAGTCCTTTCACAAGGCGGTAATCTCATGCCATATATTCATCTTCCTGTCCAATCAGGAAGCAACGAAGTATTAAAAAGAATGAATCGTAAATATACTAAAGAATCATATATCGAATTAGTTGATAATATTTACAAATATATTCCTAATGTGTCTCTTACAACAGATATTATTGTTGGGTTCCCTGGTGAAACTGATGAACAATTTGAAGAAACACTAGATTTAGTGAAATATTGTAAGTTTGAGGGTGCTTTCACCTTCATTTACTCAAAAAGATCAGGAACACCAGCTGAACACTATGAAGATATAATATCATTTGATGCCAAGAAACAACGTCTATATAAACTCAATGATATTGTAAATAACGGCTATTTGACAGGTTCAAAACGCTTTAAAGGAGATATAGTTAAGGTGTTAGTTGATGGCGTTTCTAAAAATAATAAGGATGTTTTGGCTGGCTATACAGAAAATAATAAATTAGTTAATTTCAAAGGCGATAAAACACTGATTGGTGAAATAGTAGAAGTGAAAATAACTGATGCTAAAACATGGTTCTTAAAGGGTGAACAAGTTGAATAAACTAGAAAACCTGATTGCTAAATTAGCTGAGGATACCGCTGTTAAGAGATTTAAAGAATTAGAACAAATTATTGATAATGACCAGTTACTAAACAAGGATTATCAGAATTTATTAGATCTTCAAAAGGTAATGATCAATAAAAGGGAAAAGAAGAGTAAAGACCTCCACTTAGCAATTGATAACTATGAAAAGGCAAAGGAAATAGTCATGAATCATCTAATAATTGATGAATATTTAGACTTGCTGGAAGAAATAAATTATGATTTAAACTTAATCCAAAAAATCATCTCAGAAGAGATAAACATAGATTTCAAGTAGTCAATTTTGAAATCTATGTTTTTTTAATGAAATACTGGGAAGTGTCTATCAAAAGCAATTTCCCCTTGATATAGTTTTGTTTCTATTATATACTATATCATAGATATAGCATTCTTAAAGGAATGGTATTAATGGCTTAAATAACCCATAAAAATGAATAATATATTTTTTTATTCAATAAAGGTAAAAATTACAAAATTAGTAGAATCTTTTACCATGATTCCATCTAATGAAAACTTTAGGCACTTAAAAAACAAGAGAATTTAGCTACGTTACTACTTACACAAAACATTAATCAGAAAATTAATTTAAAAGGTGATAATATGGAGAATATTGATAAATCACAATACACGCCGATGATGCGCCAATATTTAACAATAAAAGAAGACTATAATGACGCTATAGTCTTTTTTAGACTTGGTGACTTTTATGAAATGTTTTTCACAGATGCCTTTTTAGCTTCAAGAGAACTAGAAATACAACTAACAGGAAGAGATGCTGGTACAAAAGAAAAAGTACCAATGTGTGGTGTTCCACACCACGCCGCAGATGCTTATATTGAAAGATTAATCTTAAAAGGTTATAAAGTAGCTATTTGTGAGCAAGTTGAAGATCCGAGTGTTGCTAAAGGAATTGTAAAAAGAGATGTTGTCAGATTAATAACTCCGGGTACTTTTATTGAGAATAAAAGTGATGATATTAGTTATTTAGCTGCTATCGGAATAAATATAAATAGTTATACTATAAGTTTTTTAGATTTATCAACTGGTGAATCATATTCTTTATCACTTCCAAAAGACTTGAATATCTTAATTAATGAGCTCTTACAAATTGCACCAAAAGAAATCGTTATTTCAAACTTCTTTGATGAAACACATTTAGAGAAATATATCAAATCAGAAGGAGTTGTTGTTTCAATAAACAATGAAATTGAAGTTCCTGATGTTTTTGATGATTTATATAAAGGCTTACCGACCAAAGAAGAGAAAAAAACTTTTAAGCGATTATTAAACTATATTATTAGGACACAAAAAAGAGAGTTAATGCATCTTAAAAAAGCAATCATCTTAGAAGCATCTTCATATATGAAAATGGATGCTAACTCAATTAGAAACTTAGAATTAACAGAAACATTAAGACACAATAATCGAATTGGTAGTTTATTTTGGCTAATTGATAAATGTGAAACTGCAATGGGATCACGCTATTTAAAAAAACAAATCTTAAGACCGCTTGTTAATAAAGAAATTCTTGAAACAAGATATGATACAATCGATAT
>DAOVWR010000097.1 GCA_030636545.1 Mycoplasmatota bacterium | reverse complement strand
CATCCTCTAATTTCTTCAGGAGAGGCTAATCTAATTTTATAATGTGAAAATATTTGACTCATAAAATCACCCTACTTTCTAAGATTGAAAGCCATATTTTGTAATATAGTTTTCTGAATCTTCATCTACTAAACTCTTATTTGCTTCGTTAACACCAGTTTTTTTGTTGATTAATTCAACATAAATACCTAGTGATTGTAATTCTCTTGTTAGTACTCTAAATGATTCTGGTAAGCTTGGTTCTGGAATACTTTTTCCATCAACTATAGCTCTAAACACTTTATTTCTACCAATAATATCATCTGATTTAACTGTTAACATTTCTTGAAGAGCGTAAGCAGCACCATAAGCTTCTAATGCCCATACTTCCATTTCTCCGAAACGTTGTCCACCATTTTGAGCTTTACCACCCATTGGTTGTTGAGTTACTAATGTATAAGGTCCAACACTTCTTGCATGTAATTTATCATCAACCATGTGGTCTAGTTTGATCATATACATAACTCCAACACTAATACGGTTATCATAAGGTTCACCAGTTAATCCTGAATATAAAACTTCTTTACCATCAGATGGCATTTTAGCTTCTTCCATGATTTCTGCTAAATCCTTACTTGTTACTCCATCAAATACTGGAGTTGCAATATGAACACCTAGTCTTTTAGCTGCGATACCAAGATGTAATTCTAATACTTGTCCAATGTTCATACGACTTGGCACACCTAGAGGGTTAAGCATAATATCAATAGGCGTTCCATCTTCCATATATGGCATATCTTCAACTGGTAATATTTTAGAGATAACTCCTTTATTACCATGTCTTCCTGCCATTTTATCGCCTTCGTTAATTTTACGTTTTTGAACGATATAAATTCTAACAACTTCATTTACTCCTGGAGATAATTCATCTTTATTAGCACGTTTGAAATGCTTAACACTATGAACAATTCCTCCACCACCATGTGGTACACGTAAACTTGTATCTCTAACTTCACGTGATTTTTCACCGAATATTGCTAGTAATAATTTATCTTCTGGAGTTGGATCTGTTTGTCCTTTAGGTGTTACCTTACCAACTAAGATATCTCCTTCAAATACTTCAGCACCAGGAATAATAATTCCTAGATCATCTAAATATTTACGACCGTCATCACCAACATTTGGAATTTCTCTTGTGATTTCTTCTTTACCTAGTTTAGTGTCTCTTGCTTCAATTTCATATTTTTCAATATGAATTGAAGTATAAACATCTTCTTTAACTAAGCGTTCAGACATAATGATAGCATCCTCATAGTTGTATCCATTCCATGTCATAAATCCAACAACAACGTTTCTACCAAGAGCTAATTCACCTTCGTCCATCGAAGGACCATCAGTTATAATATTTCCTTTTATTACTTTATCACCAATTGAAACAATTGGTCTTTGATTTATACAAGTACCTTGATTAGATCTTTTAAATTTCTCTAATTTATATTCATCAATTGCACCTTTTTTATGTCTAATTTTAATTACGTTTCCATCAACATATTCAACTTTTCCTGAGTTCTCTGCGATTAAACAAGACCCTGAATCATGTGCTGCTTTATATTCAATACCTGTTGCTACATATGCTGCTTCAGGAATTAACAATGGAATTGCTTGACGTTGCATGTTTGCACCCATTAACGCACGGTTCGCATCATCATGTTCTAAGAACGGGATACAAGCTGTTGAAATTGATACGATTTGTTTAGGAGATACATCCATTAATTCAACAAGTTCACGTTTATACATTTTAGTTTCACCTTGGAATCTAGCTACTACTGTATCATGAGCGATAAATTTATTTTTCTTTTTGTCTTCTCCTATTACTAAGTTACCTTGTCCAATAATATATTTTTCTTCTTCATCAGCCGATAAATAAACCATTTCACTTGTAACTTCCGAAGATCCATCTTCTTTTTGAGATATTTTTAAATATGGAGTTTCCATAAAACCGTATTTATTAACTCTTACATAAGAAGCTAAACTATTAATTAATCCAATGTTTTGACCTTCTGGTGTTTCAATTGGACAAATACGACCATAATGTGAATGATGTACATCTCGTACTTCAAACCCCGCGCGATCCCTAGTTAATCCACCAGGTCCAAGAGCTGAGATACGACGTTTATGTGTAAGTTCATCAAGAGGATTCGTTTGAGCCATGAATTGTGATAACTGGCTACTACCAAAGAACTCTTTTAATGAAGAGGTAAGTGGTCTTATATTTATTAAGTTTTGTGGAGTGATTTCTTCTGGATCTTTTGTTGACATACGATCCTTAACATTTTTCTCCATTTTTGTAAGTCCAATTCTAAATTGGTTTTTAAGTAATTCACCAATTAGTCTTAAACGTCTATTTCCTAAATGATCGATATCATCTAGTTTTCCAATACCCTTAAATAAATTTAAGTAGTAAGAAATTGATGAGATAATATCTGAAGGAACGATATGAACTTTATCTTCGTACGAGTTATTACCAATTAATTTAACTTGAATAATTTCATCTTCTTTAGTTTTTGTATAAACTTCTAAAACTTCTATTTCAGCTAAATCGAATTGAATATTTTCGTTGTTTAATACGTTTTCATATCCTTCTTTTAATTCCTTAACAAACGGTCTACCTAAATCTTCAGTTAACAATTTTTCAGTTTTACCGATAGATTTTAGATACCCTTTATAGTATTTTTTTGCAGTTTTGTATTCTTGATTTTTAATATCAGCTAATAATTCTTCGTCAGTCATATAATCAAATAATGGAATATCATTTACTTCAGCACTTCTGAAGACACTTAGTTGATCTAAGTATGCATATTCAAGTTCATAAGCTCCAACACCTGGAACTTTATATGTGAATAGATGACGGTACTCTTTTAAAACTTCGATCATGTTGTTATTGATTGCCGTATCTTTTTCAATGATTACTTCTCCTGTTTCAGGATCTACAAGATCATAAACAAGTTCTTTTCCGTAAACACGATTTAAGACATCAAGTTTTTTATTAATTTTGTAACGCCCAACTTCAGCAAGATCATATCTTTTAGCGTCAAATAAACGACTTACTAAGAATGCTTTCGCACCTTCTTCAGTAGCTGTTTCACCTTGACGTAATTTTGAATAAACCTCTTTGATAGCCTCTACACAGTCGTTCGTTGGGTCTTTACTTAGCGTTAAACTTAAATTATTAGATTCACCATATGTTTCAATAATTTGTTGTTTACTAGAAAAACCTAACGCTCTTAAAAGAGTTGTTAGGGCAATTTTTTTACTACGATCCAATTTTACGAATAAAACATCTTTTGAACCGATTTCATATTCTAACCAAGCACCCCTAGTTGGGATTACCTGTCCTAAGAATTTACTTTTTAGTGTTTTCTTATCAATGTTTTCACTAAAGAATACACCAGCACTTCTTACAATTTGTGAAACAATTACACGTTCACTACCATTAATAATGAAAGATCCAGTCTCAGACATAATTGGGAAATCACCCATAAATATCTTTTGTTGTTTAATTTCACCTGTGTCTTTGTTAACGAGTTTAACATTGACACGTAAAGGTTTAGAGTATGTCATATCTTTTTCTTTAGTTTGAGCAACATTGTATTTAGGACTATCAAATTCATAATCTTCAAAATATAATTCAATATTCTCTGTAAAGTTTTGGATTGGGGAAATATCTCTAAATAATTCTGCTAATCCCTTTTGGATAAACCAATTAAATGATTCTGTTTGAACTTTGATTAAATCTGGTAACTCAATGTTAGACTTAACTTTCGAGTAGTTTCGTCTCTCTCTTTTTGTACCGTATTTTACTAAATTGAAACTCACAAACTTCACCCCATTTATTTTGATAAAACCGTGGCCACAACGCAAAAAAGCGCGCGATTT
>DAOVWR010000138.1 GCA_030636545.1 Mycoplasmatota bacterium | reverse complement strand
GTATATCCACCTGTTTTAACAATATTGCTCATGGTGCTTTTTACTTCATTAAGCGTTTGTATGCCACTTCGATGAATGATTGTTGTATCATCTAGTATACTCATAATATGAATTAGATATTCTAAATGAATGTATCCAAGTGGTCTATCTCTGTAACTTGGAACATCGAAAATCATTTCAAGCCCATTTAATGCTTCTCCTCTGATACCTTTCAAATTATGTTCTAAGTATATTAGATCTCCGTGTGTCTTCTTAGCTTTACCAGCAATATTTGAATAATAGTCTCCAATTATTAGCTCGCTAATTTTCTTGATTTCTCTTTTAATAAATGCTGTTCCTAAGTTATTTCTGATAGCCTTTGACATAACAGGTAAAAAGATACCAAGAATAAATATTAATCCTTTTTGGGTATTAACATTGTTAGTAACTTTAAACATTGCTTTTTCTGCACGAACTCCAATTTCTTGCAACGCAAGTGGGTCTTCAATGTCGTTAAGTCCATAAAGTATATATTCCTTTAAATAAGGTTTAATCGCAAAAGTACTATTCACAAACAATTGAAAATCCATGTCGGTATGCGAGCCATTGCTACGGCTAGATACCAAGCCAAATTTAGGATATAAATCTAACTCATAATAAATGCATTTTATTGCTTTATTTAGTATATGGTCTACTAAATAATCTTGCGTAATTTCATCAATTTTCGTAAACAGTTCTTCTTGTGTATGTGTTTGATCTCGAACACATATATGAGAATAATTCTCACAAATAAGACATTTTCTCATTTCACATTGAAGATGAGTTCTTGTAATTGATATTTCATGATAAACATCGATATCAATAAGTTTCCCAAGGACGTTTGCTTCTTCTATTAGGATTGTCTTTTCTTTGACAATATTTCCTTCTTCTTCAACAACGTAATAAACATAGTTTCCATCAGCTGATCCAACCTTGGCTTTTGTTGTTATTTTTGACTTAAATTCTTGACGAATTAAAGAATCATATAGATTACAGATAAATTTTAATCTATTAGGATTTTTATCTGCGCCAGGAACGTTTGTTTTTAATATAATAATTGTCTTATATTTAAATTCTTGCATTAGTGCTTCTATGTGTCTTGCTCTCTTTTCTCTTGCTTCTAATATTATCGACATTAGTGTCTACCTAACTGGCTTTCTTTGATTTTCTTAACTACAATCTGCCCCTTTTCACTAATTAAATAATCGTAAGTTGCTGTGGGCACATACTTCTTGATTTCTTCTAAGTTATCTTCTTTTAATAATTTTCTGACGAGAGAGGCACTAACAATTTCTTTGTCTACTTTTTTTCTTTTAACTATCTTAACGTGACTTCCTAAATATTGTTTTAAGACTTCATTATATTTTTTTGTATTAAACGAGTAAGGTTCTTCTCCTAAATATCTGAGAACAATATTAAATATTTTTTCATAGTACTGTTTGTATACGAGCACATCGACTAATGTTTGTTCATCTTTAATAAGTTGATCTTCTTTTAAGAAGTACTTAGGAAAAGTAATGGCTGAAACTAAATATGATAAAGTAGGTAAAACTGTTACATTTTCTATATGAGAAGTAGCTTTCTTAATGATTTCAAAACGGTCTTCAAAAGGAAAACTTGATAAGTCTTCACTAACTACAAAAACAAGTACTTCTGCGTTCTCTTTGGCCGCTGTTTCAATTAAGTATAAGTGTCCATAAGTCAATGGATTAGCGTTTATTATAACCGCTGCCTTCTTATTATCACTTATTGAATATTCTTTCTTTAACTTTGAAAGAACATTATCAATTTCGTCTCCACCCTCAAGTAAGACAGTATTCAT
>DAOVWR010000067.1 GCA_030636545.1 Mycoplasmatota bacterium | reverse complement strand
GTTAATTTATTTGAAGAGCCTAAGATACCTTTAGCCCAACTATTAAATGGTAATAATTTTGCTTCAACACCAAGTCCAATAAACATTAGCAAGAATGGAAATGCAGTAACAGTAGCATTTAATCCTGAACTAGCGATTTCATTTGCCATATCAGCCATATTAAGTGTTCCAAACATTGCATATAAAATAATTAGTCCAAGTAAATATAAACTACTTCCAACAGTTCCAGCTACTAAATAATTAAAAGTAGCAAGTGGTTTTTTATTAGTTGTTGTAATTAAGTAAGCAGCAATACCACTAACTTCAATAAATACAAACAAGTTGAATAAATCACCAGTTAACATTAATCCATTTAGTCCAGCAAGAGCTACTAATAAGATAGTCGAGATCTTTTTGAATTTAATACAGTTTAATGAAACAACTAAGAAGAATAATGAGTTTACAATGTAAAGCCCAATTAAACTATAATTATCTAATACTAAGTTAATACCATAAGGCGCACTGAATCCACCAATCGTAATAACTTCTAAAGGTACATAATTTAAGGAAACAACACTAGCAAAAGCAACAACTAATAATATATAAGGTGCAGCTTTCTTAAATAATATTGAAATAAATGCAGCAAGTAAAGGAACAACAATCAATAAAATAGCACTCATCTTATTCTTCCCCCATTTCATCTATTTCAAAAGTACCGTACTTTTGATATATATTTTTCGCTAATGCAAGTCCAAGTGCAGTTGTCCCAACACCGATAACAATCGCTGTTAGTACTAATGCTTGAGGAAGTGGATCAACAAATACTAAACTACTCGAATTATTGACACTTGTTAAGATAGGAGCAATCCCACCTTCAACATATCCAACACTTACGATAAAGAGGTTTAAGCCGATTTCCATGATGTTTAAGGAAATAATTATTTTAATAATATTTCTTTGTGTCAGTAAGCCATATAGACCTAACATTATTAACACTATAGCAGCATATTGCAACATCTTAAACACCCTCCTCTGTAAGGAAATTATCAATAACACCAGAGATTTCACTACCAACTTTAAGTCCAATTAATACATAGATAATTGGAATCATACCAGCACTAAGTAAATCACCAAGTATACCGTTCCCTAGTAAGTTTTCTAAGAAATAACTTCCTAAGAATAATCCGGCTAACCCAATAAGTACATAAGCACTACCAGCAGCACTTTCTAACATTTTGAATCCTTTTATTTTTGCTCTAAACTCATCATCTGCAAGATACAAGAGCAACATCGAACTAGCAATCATAGTTCCACCAGGGAACCCTCCACCTGGAGTTAAATGACCATGAATCGCGATATAAATTCCTGTCATTAAAATGATTCCAAATAAGGCACGTGACCCAACTCTTAACATAAAGTTAGGGTGGAAATTAAGTTCTAAACGTTTTTGTTTAGGTCCGCCAAGCAGTAGAGCGACACCTAGTGAAGAAACAAATAATACCGTTACTTCTCCTAATGTATCAAAACTACGGTAATCCGCAACAATGGCAGTAACAATATTAGCTGGACCACTTTCTAAATTAGTAGCTTGTCCAAATATTACTTCTCCTACGTCTCCGTTTACACTTCGATCAATATATTTTTGACTTACTCTAGTAGTTACATCCGCAGCCCCTTGATCTGGGAAAAGATCATTTGCTGCTAATGATGTCATAATCATGTAACCTAAGAATAATGTTAATAATAATGCTAAGAAATTCTTCATGCTTTTTTACCTACCTTTCTTACGGCAAGTAATGTAAATACAAATAGACTTGTTACTAACCCACTACCAATTACTGCTTCTGTTACAGCAACATCTGGTGCTTTTAGTAAAACAAATCCAATTACAGCTAACATACTTAATGAAGATAAGAACATAACTGATTTAATTAATGTTTTTGAGTTTATTGCTAAAAAGGCAAGTAAAATTAATAAGACAGATATACCTATCTCAACGAAATTAATTAGAGTCATTATCTTCACCTCCAAATAATTCTTTTAAATCATCTTGAACTAAATTCTTCGGTAATTCACAGCTTCTATAAGCGGCTTTTGCAAGAGCGCTTGATCCAATTGGATTCGCTAAAGCAATGAAAACAATAATTAGAAATACTTTTAATAACCAGTCAGGATTAGCAATTCCAATACCGATTAACAATGTAAATGCACCAAGTGTAGTAGCTTTTGTTCCTGCTTGAATTCTATCAAATGTGTCAGGCATTCTTAAAACACCTAATCCTCCTAGAAGGTAAAATAATCCACCGATTATCATAAATACATAACTAACAATCTCCATGATTACCCTCCAAGTATCTAGCAAATACAATAGTTTCAATAAATGCTAAGATAGCATAAACAATTGCGATATCTAGATATAATGAATTTTGAAAATGATAAGCAAGTAAAGCAATTACTCCGATAACAATAATGTTAAATGTATCAAGAGCTACAACTCTGTCTGCTGGTGTTGGTCCTTTTAATAATCTTATTACTGCAAATAAAATACCTAATCCCACAAGTGAGAAAACAATAATATCTATCATTTAAAAACCCCTCCCAACAATTTTTCAAATATACCACTGATGTTCTTTGTGTTTTCTTCAAGAGTCTTACCTTTAACATCTACAGTATGAACATAGATATATTCATCTTTGATATCAACAGATAAGGTTCCTGGAGTTAGTGTTATCGAGTTCGCTAAAGCTAACTTAGCAAAATCACCTTTTAAATCCGTTTTGATTTTTACAAATCCTGGATTTAAAGGAATTTTAGGACTCAAAACTCTTCTTGCTACATCAATATTCGATAATATTAATTTCCAAATGAATACTGGTAAGTAAGCAAAAATAAACACTAGAAGTTTTACTGGGAAACGATAGTCGATTGTATAATTAACAAGTTTTGCTAGTATGATTGTTAAAATAATACTTACTATTGCGCCAAGTATCAACTCTTGTACATAAAATCCAGCTAATAAAATATAGCTTGCAAATAGTACTAAGAAAGTTGCTACATACTTCATAAATATTCCTCCTTCTATATTGAATTCTTTTTATATATTTTTAACTTAACAATAAATATGCTTTTCTCATCATATGGCCATATCAGCCATCTTGATAAGTAAGGTGCTAATTTTTCGTCAAGGTTTAAAAGACCATAATCCCCAAGGCCCATACCATACTTCTCCTTATATCCTTCGTAAATTTCTTCCATTACTTCATGATTCTTTATTCCGTTTTTCACTCTCAAGTGGAAACTGCTACCAATATCTACTTGAAATATATCACTTACCGCAACTAGATGTCCTAGTGGCTTTAAGGTTTCAATTACATTATCATTAAAACGATCAATTACATCTACCATTTTATCAAGTAGGGTACTCTCAATATATTTAAGCATATGTTCAGGGTATCCACTTTCTCTAAGTATTGCACATTCTCTTAAACCTTGATTATAGATTAATTGTGTATAAATTGGTGATACATATACTAAGTCAGCTGTCTTTGGATAAACTTTTAGGAATTTATAATTTTCCAATCCTTCAAGTTTACTCTTAATTACTTGATCAACTTTTTCGAATGTTCGACAATTAACAATTCTTTCTTTAAAATCATTAAAAAATTGATTTTTCTCAAATCCTGTGTAATCTATTCTAATTTTCGTGATTTTATCTAAAACCTTATTAGAAAGACGTAATTCCTTTATTGCTTCATTAACAGTATTCATATCAATATCAGTTAAAACAACATGATTAAAATTTTTCACAAAAAAAGTAAGAGAAAAATCTTTCATCTTCCCTGCACCAATTATTATTGCTCTATCGCTTTCAATAAGTCGTTCGTAGACAGACTTTAATATTAAATCTACCTGTAGTCTGAAAGCTTTCATTTCCTTGTTTTCATAAATTAAACTTTGATTTAGTTTACGATTAAAAACCTCAATTACTTTCATTTATATCACCTTTGCTACTTATATTATATATAAGTAAAAAAGAGCATACAAGTAGTAATTTGTATGCGAAATGGTTTATTTCTCGAACAATATATTTTATTGGCTATGGTTAGCCGAAATTCAACGTTTTACAAATAGATAAATTATAATTTTTCTACTTAAGTAAGTGCATATGCTCTTATTTCTTTAAAATACCGATTAAAAAACGAGTATTTCTACCCGCTTTTTGATTCTGATATTACTTTTGATTGAAATTGATTAGTATAAAGCTTGTAATAATGCTTTTCAAGTTTAATTAATTCTTTGTGTGTTCCAGATTCTTCGATGATACCATTTTCCAACACTAAGATACAATCACTTGATGTTATTGTTGATAATCTATGTGCTATTACAAAACTAGTTCTTCCCTTTAAAACAATCTTAATTGCTCTTTGAATACTTTTTTCTGTTTTCGTATCCACACTTGATGTCGCTTCATCTAAAATTAAGATTTTAGGGTCAGCAATTAAGGCTCTTGCGAAACTAATTAATTGTTTTTGTCCAACACTTAATCTTGTTCCACCTTCTCCTACTTCGGTCTCATATCCGTCCTTAAATTCAACGATAAAGTTATCAGCTTCAACTAGCTTAGCAGCATAAATTACTTCTTCTAGTGTCGCACTTGGCCGACCATATCTAATGTTTTCTAAAATTGAGCCACTAAATAGATGTGGAGACTGTAAGACATATCCTAGATTATCATGTAGCCAACCTAGTGAACGATCTTTGTAGTCCTTACCATCAATCAGGATATTTCCACTAGTTGGTTCGTAGAAACGACAGATTAAATTAACAATTGTCGATTTACCTGCACCAGTATGACCTACAAGAGCGATATTTTCTCCTGCTTTTACTTTTAAATTAAAGTTAGAAAGGACTGTTTCACCTTTACTATATTTGAATGTTACATTTCGAAATTCTACTTCACCGACTAGCTCTTCCCAGTTTTCTTTCTTAAAGTTAATAGCATCTCCATATTTTTCAATTACTTCCGGAGTGTCAAAGATTTCTGGTTCCATCTCAATTAGATCAAGAATACGTTCGGCACTAGCTTGGGCTTGTTGGAAACGTGCTAAAATATTAGCTAGTTGCATAACTGGTTCAAAGAATGATCCAACATAAGCAATAAACACATAAAGCATCCCAAATGTAATTACACCTCTAGCTACATCTATACCACCAAAGTAAATAACTAACGATATAGCGATTGTAGCTACAAATAAGATTGATGGGAAATATAGCCCAGCAAACATTGCTGCTCTAATAGAATGTCTTCTCATGTTCGATGTTAATCTGTCAAAATCACCAAAGTTTTCATCTTCTAATACTAGTGTTTTTGTCGTTTTTGCGCCCATAATACCTTCGTTAAAAGATCCTGTTATTTTAGAATTCTCTTTACGGATTTTTCGGTAGGCACGTAAAATCTTTTTCTTAAAATAAATACTTAAAATGATTAAGACAGGTAAAACACTTAATGCCAGCAATGCTAGTTTTACATTTAAGATAAACATTGCAATAGTAATACCCACCATCATTAAAAGTCCCCATGACAAGTCAATTAATCCCCATGATAGCATTTCACTTAGTTTGCGTGAGTCACTTGTCATTCTTGCCATTATCCAGCCTACAGGTGTTTTATCGTAGTATGAAAATGGTAGTTCATGTAGTCTTTTAAAAGCATGTTTTCTTAACGCAAAAGACAATTTTTGTTGTACTTGTCCAGCATGAATAATAAATGTATAAACCATTATTCCAATTAAAAACATAATTACTACATAAAACGCTATAAAGTAAGGTAGTTTTTCTAAACTTCCTGTTTCAATAATTTCATCTATTGCATATTTATTGATAAGTGGATAAATAGTATCTATCGCTGCTAGAACAACTGCCGCTAAGACACCAAAAATAACATTTCTTTTGAATGGTTTCATATAAGAAAATATTTTTATCCATATTTTCACATCAAATTTGGAATCTTGATATTCTTCTTCTTCAAAGTAATTCATTTTTATTCAACTCCTTCATCGAGTTTCATAAAGTCGTATTCAACATTTGTTTGAATATCCCATAACTGAGCATAGATACCATTCTTTTTTAATAGAGATTCATGGGTACCTGATTCAGCTATTTCGCCTTTATCTAAAACTATAATTTTGTCTGCCTCCATGGCAGTTGTAATACGGTGAGTAATAATAAATAATGTTGTATTTTTCCAATGTTTGTTTAATGCAGTTCTTATTTGAATATCTGTTTCTGTATCAACTGCACTTAAACTATCATCAAATATTAATACTGGCTTATCATTTAAAAGCATTCTAGCAATAGCTACACGTTGTTTTTGTCCACCACTAAGTGTTACTCCTCTTTCACCAACCATTGTTTCATAGCCACTTTCGAAACCTTTAATATCTTGATGTAAGCTAGCGATTGAAGCTGCTTGAAATACATCATCTTCTGGTGCTGTTTTATTCATAAT
>DAOVWR010000014.1 GCA_030636545.1 Mycoplasmatota bacterium | reverse complement strand
TTCACCTACAAACATGTAACCAAGTCCATAGACAGTTTTGATGTATTCCAACCCATTACTAAACTCTTTAAACTTAGATCTTATATTCTTTATATGAACATCTATTACTCTATCATAAACACTATGTTCACTTTGAAATGCACTTTCTAATAATTGCTGTCTTGATAGTATTTGATTACTACTTCTTATCAATGTTTCAAGCAATAAATATTCAACACCTGTTAGTTCTATCCTCTCTTTATTTAGAGTAAGAATATTACTATTGTATTCAAAAACAAAACCGCCATTATTATAACTAGCCTTGCTTTCATTATGAGATTTCCTTTTGAAGTGATTATTAATTTTAAGCATTAGTTCTTCACCACTAAAAGGCTTAACAATGTAATCATCAGCACCAATAGTTAATCCTTCAAGGCGATTCTCAAGATCTACTTTTGCAGAGATAATTATGATAAAGACATTTGATGTTAAACGTATATCTCTAATTAGATCTTCACCTGATTTTATTGGTAACATTAAATCAGTAATAATTAAATTAATTGTATTAGCGCTAAAAATTTCCATTGCTTCAAAAGCATTATACGCTTGAAAAGCTTGATAATTATTATCAAGTAATTTTTCATAAATTAAATTATTTATTTCGATACTATCTTCAACAACTAATATATTATACATTTTACCACCTACTATTAGTATATTCTTAATAATAATAAATTGGAAATGTTAAGCAAATATGAAAAAAGTAAAGTTTTAAACTTTACTTTTTAATATAGTATCCTAATGCGATTGTTTTTGGACCAGCATGAGCCCCTACTCCAGCCGTTAAAGGCATTGTTACAATTTCTTTAAGTGATGGATCATTTTCTTGTAAAACTTCAACTATATAATCTCTAGTTTCTGGATTATTTGCATGAACAACATATGGCTCTACATCTAATCCTTTAGTTTCTTTATAGTATAATTCGATAACTCGATCAACTGCTTTTTTAAATGTTCTTATCTTTTCAACCGTCTCAACTTTTCCTTCTTTTGAAACTGTCAGTACTGGTTTGATTTTTAACGCTCCACCAATAAATCCAGAAGCATTTGATAATCTACCATTCTTCACAAGATATGTTAAAGTGTTTACTGCGAAATAGATTTTATTATTATCTCTAATATATTCTAATTCTTTAATAATCTCAGGAATATCTTTTCCTTCTTTTACCATGTCAGCAGCGAGTAATACCATTTTTGCTTGTGGATAAGCTACAGTTTTTGTATTAAAAATAGTAACATCTAAACCTTCTACTTCTATAGCAGCAAGTCTAGCAGCATTATATATTCCACTCATCTCTTTTGAGATTGGAATTACTAGTGCGTGAGTAAATCCCTCTTTTACAAGATCTTCATAAATTTCCATCATTTCTCCAAGTGGCATAAAACTAGTATGTGGGAAAAGTGATTTATCAGATTCTAGTTTTTCATAAAAGTCATCTGCTGTCATATCAATATAATCAACATAACTTTCATCTCCGAAATGAATACTTGATCTAAAAACTTTTATATCATGATCGAACTCCATGTAGTCTAAACATGCATTTGAACAAGTAACTATCGCTATCTTTTTATCCATTCTATCAATCTCCTTATAATATATATACTTATATTATAACACCATAAACATGATTAAAAAACAAATTATTTTATACTTTATTCTTGACAATGGTGTACGGCATACAGTATACTTTAACTGAGGTGATATTTATGGTTGAAAAAGACAAAATATTAAAAAACTTAAGGAATGAGCTAAGAAAAGGAAACTTAGTATTAGCGGTATTATCCCAGTTAAATACAAAACATTATGGATATAGTTTAGTGGAAACCCTAAATAGTAAGAATCTAAAAATAGACCAAAATACATTATATCCATTGCTAAGAAGGTTAGACTCTCAAGGCCTATTAACATCAACTTGGGTTGTTAAGGATCCTAGACCGAGAAAGTATTATGAGCTTAGTTACGCTGGAAAAGAAATATATGCTCAATTAAAAGAAGAGTTTGAAGAGAACTATCATGTTTTAAATCAAATGCTTAAGGAGGAAAATTAATATGAAATTATTAGAAAGATATTTACTACAAGTTGAAAGATACTTACCATTAAAAGATAGAAAAGATACAACACTTGAATTAAAGAATCTACTTCTTGAAGATATCGATTCTAGAATTACTGAAGGTCAACCAGAGGATGACGCAGTATATGAAGTATTAAAAGCTTTTGGAGAGCCTAAAAAAGTCGCACTAAGTTACCGAAGTGACGATCCTATTATCTCAAGAGAAATGGAACCAATTCTATATTTAGTATTGAAAATAGTTTTAATCGCTGTGCCATTCTCAATATTATTATCAACGATAATTGGTTTTCTAAATAATGGTTTACCCTTTGATTTCATTGATTTTCTAGTGACAATCTTAAAGACAATACCAGCAATGTTTTCAGCTGCATTAACTGGAGTTGGTTCTACATTTATAGTTTTCGCAATAATTGAGAGATTCTTGAAACCACAATTTTTAGAAGAATTAGAAAAACAAGAAATTCCAGAATTCGATCCTTTGCACTTACCTAAAATACCTGATAGTGTATTTAAAGTATCACTAGTTGAATCAATCATCGCATTAGCAGGTGGAATAATATTCTTATATATCTTTAACTATCAACCCGGTATTATCGCAATCTATTTTGATGGAGATACTGTCCCATTATTAAATGATAGCTTTGGTAGAATATTGCCAATGATCAATGTTAGTATTGTATTTGGAATATTTATAGAAGTGATACATCTAATTAAAAGAAGTAAAACGATAATTACTTCAACACTGGAATTGATGAATAAAGTACTTATAACAATTATCTACTTATTGCTCGCAACATATGATGTCTTAAATCAAGTAATTCTTGCTGGCTATCATTTAGAAGTTCTTGGTGTGATATTTATTATCGGAATGTATATCGGAGCTACAACTAATTTCTTTGGCGGAATATATACATACGCTAAAGTATTAATTTCTCAAAGTGGTAAAAAAGAAATCATCAAAGATCTAATCAATAAACAAAAATAACATAAAAAAGGCCCTACAAATTGTAGGGCCTTTATAATACTATTCTCCAGTAATAAGTTTGCGTCTGATTTTTGTAGAAAAGAACTCTACAAGTAAAACTACTACGACGATACCCCATAAACAAGCAGCGGCGTCTGTCCAACGATAAGCTCCCATTGCAGCGATAAGTGTGAATCCAATCCCACCAGCTCCAACAAGTCCTAAAATCGTTGCATTTTTAACATTGATTTCGAAACGATAAATTGCAACACTTATAAAGTTTGCAGTTAATTGCGGAATTATACCATAACGAATTTTTTGAATTGTAGTTGCTCCTGTAGCATCTAATGCATCTAATATACCTTTATCAATATCCTCTATTGATTCAATATATAGTTTAGTTATCATCCCAATAGATGAAATACTAATTGTTAATACTCCAGCAAAAGGACCCGGCCCAGCAACTTTAATAAACATTAACCCAAGTATTAATACTGGGAATGATCTAATTACAGTTACTAATAAACTTCCACCATAACTTCCCCAGTCTCCAGTAATATTTCTACTTGCCACAAAAGCAAATGGAATAGCTAATACTGCCCCGGCAATAGTTCCTAAAAATGCCATTGAAATAGTTTCAAACATTAGGAATGGAATACTTGTAGATGATGAATCTAAACTAAATAACCACTCTTTATTAGGTTTAAGTAAAGCATTTGCTACACCTTTAATAACATTTATACCTTGTTCATTGATTCCACTAAAATCTAAGATTGCTGAACTCCATAATATAAGTACTAATAAAACAGAGATTACAATAGTATTTCTAAGTGCTGTTTTCGGACGTTTATTAAATGCTTCTATTACAGTACTACTAGGTAAATTGTTTTGAGTATGCTCTGCCATTATCCCAACCTCCTTCTTATGTATCTTGAAAGAGATTCAATGGATATAACTACTGCAAGTAATGCAAGTAATACAACAATAACATCGTTATATTGTCTCCAACTCATTCTATCATTAAGTAATAATCCAATACCACCGGCACCAACATATCCTAAGATTGCTGCATAACGAATATTAATTTCAAAACTATATAATGAAATTGATAAATAGTTAGGCATAATCTGTGGTAAAACTGCAGCGGTAAAAGTATTAACTTTATTTGCTCCTGTTGATTCAATTGCTATGAAAGCACCCATGTCAATTGTTTCAATTTTTTCATATAACATCTTTGAGACAATTGCGAATGTAAATATTGAAATAGCGACTGTTCCTGCAAAAGGACCAAATCCAAAAATCAAAGTTAACATTAAAGCGTATACTAGAACTGGTAAAGTTCTTAAAATAGATAATAAGAATCTAATAGAAACTATTATATATTTATTTTTAATAATATTACTTGAAGCAAATAATGCTACAGGTAATGCTAAAACTGATCCTACCATACTTCCTAGTAAAGACATTTGAATAGTGTCAACCATTGGCTTCCAAACTTTTGCTAAATATGGAAAGTTTGGTGGATACATTCTAATTAAAATATCAAAAAAGTTATCGATATTTCTAAAAAACATTCCAAAATCTACTCGTGTAATTATCCCTGCAACTATTGAAAAACCTATTAGTATTAAGATAATAACTGGAGTAATTGAAAATGGTTCAATAACTTCAGTTCCTGACTTAAGTATATAGACTCTTCTCTCACTTACCTTTTTTACTACTCTATTATTTTCTGATTTATTCAGTTTACCTTTTTTAAATAAAGGCATTATTTAGCCATTATGTCGTCGTCTGTCATTTCACGACCATAAATTTCTTTTAATAAGTTATTAGTAACAGCACTTGATGGACCATCAAAAACAATTCTTCCATCACGTATTCCTACTACTCTTCTTGCATATTGCAAAGCCATATCAACATGATGCATATTAGCAATTACAGTAATATTTAATTCCTTATTAATTTTTTCAAAGTCGGACATAACTTGTTTTGCAGTGATTGGATCTAATGACGCAACTGGTTCATCAGCTAAAATAATAGATGGGTTTTGAGCAATTGTACGTGACAAAGCAACACGTTGTTGTTGTCCACCACTTAATTTATCTGCTCTGTTGTAAGCTTTTTCTAAAATACCTACTTGTTCTAGTGCTTCTAAAGCAAGAATTTTATCTGCTCTTGTATATATACCAAATAAGCTACTAATCGGGTCCATTTCTGCAACTCTTGCTGCTAAGACATTCTTAATAACTGTTGTTCTCCCAATTAAGTTAAAAGATTGAAAAATCATTCCAATTTTTCTCCTAAAAGTTCTTAATTTTTTTCCCTTAAGAGAATTATCAACTTCAATATCATTTACTACTAATCTTCCTGCTGTAACAGGAATCATCTTATTAATCAATTTGATTAATGTTGATTTTCCAGCTCCACTTAATCCAATGATAGCTACAAAATCACCTTGAGGTATTTCAACTGTAATATCAACTAAAGCCACAGTACCATCAGGATAAGTTTTATCTACGTGTTCAAATTTAATCATATAATCAGCCTCTCTTTATTAAAAAAAAGGCTTGCCCACTTAGAGCAAGCCTATTTTCAATTTTAAATAATGTTATTCTCAGTCACCTGCTAAGATTGCTTGAGCAGCTCTTTCATTATCATAGTCTGCAGAAACTGCAACTTGATAACCAGCATGGCTATAAATAGCGATAATTTCTAAACCTTCTTCAGTTCCAGCGATATTAATAAATGCAGTTTGAAGTGCAACTTTTAATTCGTCAGAAACAGTTAAGTTAGAAACAGAAATTGTATCATTATAGATACCAGGAGTAACACCAACTACGTCAGTTTCTTCCCAAATTGTTAATGCTCTACCAAACCCTGGAGTTTCTGCATCTGTAGCAGCAGTCCATTTGTCAGCATAATCCATACGTGCATCAGCATACATAGTAGCTAAATCACATGTTTCAGCAGCTAAAGCAGCAACTGAAGATCCATAACCATCAGTTTGTACATAGTTAGCTAGATCAATAATTCCTTGGTCATTAAATTGTTGCATTAACCAGATTGTTGGATAAATAAATCCTGATGATGAAGTAGAAGATCTAACACACCAGTTAGCTCCATCGAAATCATCCCAAGTAAGTGCAGTACCTGCATTAACTTTGTCAGATAACATTCTACCATAAGGGCTAGGTCCAGCAACGATTAATCCACGGTAGTAAGCAACCATTACAGTTGAAACTCTTTCAGTAGCAAGTCCATCGTTCCAGTCAATTGCATCTGGGAAATCTTTATCTAATCCAGATCTTAAAGCTGTAAGAATAACGTCAACTTCGTCATCTACAGAATATAATGAATAAGTTCCACCAGGTAAGAATCCTACATCTGCAGTACCAGAAATCATAGCTTCACCTACTGCTTCGTAAGAAGAACCAACTTCGATGATAATTTCATCGAATTCAAAACCTAATTCAGCTAATTCAGCTTTTAATAATTCTTTTAGTGGTTCTGTAGCTTCTAAGATTTCAGCAGCATCTCTTGAAGGTACAAAGTACACTGATAATGTTTTAGCTTCTTTTTGACAACCTGCCATTGCAAATACAAGAATCATCAAAGCAACTAAAGATAATAATTTTTTCATTTTTTTCCTCCTATTTTTTTGTATTGTGTAAACTCTTATACTAATTCTACTACAAAACACTTGGTTTTTCCATATAAACTTTGTCAAATTAAGTATTAATTACAATAATTTTATATGTTGTTAGTTTTTTTCATTTTTTTACAAAAAAAATAGCAAAGTAAATTGCTATTCTAAGATAATGATCTTGCGTAAATAAACAGTAAATCACTAAGTCTATTCACATACTTAATACAATAGTCTAAATCACTTCTATCATTTTGTTCAATAAATCTTACAAGGCTACGTTCGGCTCTTCTGGCGACACTTCTTGCTAAATCATAAAATGCTCCAACTTTTGATGTATCACTACCTGGCAAAACAAATCTAGGTTCAATATTACTTTTTTCTAAAAGAGTCTGTTCGAGTAATTCAATTTTAGAAATATCTGATTCATCAATTTGGATTAATTTGTCTTTTCTAATCCATTCATCTGTTGTAGCTACCAAAGAACTAATGTGTTGAAGAGTTTTTTGAATATCTTTAATCTCTTGTTGTTGATTTGTATAATGATAAACAACCCCAAGAACACTACTTAACTCATCGATGTTACCTAAAGCTTCAAATAAAATATCACTTTTAGAAAACATTTTATTTGAATAGTTTTTTGAAGTTCCTTTATCACCTTTAGCTGTTGAGATAAATTTATAATCATCGATTTTCCTCATAGATACACCTACTCTCAATTCTCAATTTGAATCCAATACTATTATAGCACAAACAAATAGTGAATGAGAAATATCATTCACTATTTGTTATATTTGTTTCTCTATTAATATCCTGTGAAACGATCAAATTTAATATTAGTTAGTTCGATTCCGTTATTAAGAAGTTGTTCTTTAATTCCATTAATAAATCCTGGACTTCCAGAAATATAATAGAATGCTTTATTTTGGTATTTTAAGGATGCATTATCAATTGCCTCTTGTGTGTTTTTTATAGTGTTCTTATAATGTTTTTCTATAAAATCCATTTCATTGAATTCTTCTCTAAAAGGATAAATACCTCTTGCTTCTGAATATATTAATACTGAATCCTTATGTATTCTTAATTCTTCAATTTGTTTTAGTAGTCCTCTTATTGGCGTTATTCCAATTCCTCCACCAACAAAGACACTATCATAGCCTTCTTCAAAAGTAAATTTTCCCATTGGACCGTTAAACATCATTGTTTCACCAATTTCTAAATCTCTCATCTTTACTTTAAAGTCACTTGGATTTTCAGGTATTTTAATACCTACTTTAAAGCTATCTTCATTAACACTTGAAGCTATACTAAATGCTCTTACTTTTCTTCCTTCGATTTCCTTATCAATATGCATAAAGACACCATACTGCCCTTCAACAAATTTAATACCTGAAGGTACTAAAAAATCAAAGATATAATAATCTTCAATCACTGATACTGCTTTTAATTCAATTACAAACTTCTTTATCTCTTCAGCCAATTCGTTCACCTCTTTTTAATTATATTAGTTATTAAAGAATCTTAACAATTAATATATATTTCTTTTTTCTTATATAATAAATCTCACCTATTTCTATTATATAAGAAAAGGGGCTATTTAACTAGCCCCTTGCATATTTACTTCTTTTTAACCTTTTCTACTACATCTTTTCCTTTTTTCGTTGCTTTTTCAACCAACTCTTCAACTCTTTGTTCGGCCTTTTCAGCAAAATCTTTTATTTTATCAATTTTATCGTCTGCATCATATTTCTCTTTTAACTCGTTGATTTTATCAATACTCTTTTGAACAAATTCACCAGTTTCTTTTCCGACTTTTTGTCCAGTTTCTTCAAATGATTTTTCTAAATCTGTTCTTTCATCTATAACTTCTTTTTTTCTTTTTTTAAATATACTCATAAAAACCTCCTTTATATTATCTATTATATTACATAGTTATGTATAAATTATGAATTACTACAATTTTGAATTAGATAGTTTTAAGACACTTAAAATATAAAAGACAAGTGCAAATGCACCCATTGCTAATATAAGGTGAATATTTCCCATTTCAAAACTTCCAATATGAACCTCTAGACCATATATATATGAGTAAGTATCAAAAGCCTCTTGTGGTGCTCCAGTAAACACTAGATCAATTGCTTCTTTCATATAAACATTTCTCATAATAGTCACGCTATGAGCTGTTGGTAAGACATTCATTACTGATTGAATATTTTTACCTAAAACACCAATTGGAATATAAATTCCTCCAAAGAATCCTACTAATGTCCCTACTAAAGTACTAAGTATTCCAAAAGCATTTCTTGTTTTCATGAATAAAGCAATATAGAAAAAGAAACTAGAGAATGTAATTATACTTAGTAGTACAACTCCAAGAATTTGGAGTGTTGCAGTAAATCCTAATAATTCTCCTCCATTAATCACAACATATATTTGTCCAATTATAAAATTAAAAGAGACCATAATAAGCCCAATAATCCAAGAACTAATTAAATAGCTTAATGCCAGTAATCTCCGATTAATTGGTGAAGTATAAAAGTCCATTATCATTCCACTTTCTCTATCTTGAATCAATCGACCTATTGCTGTTAATGGCACAGTAACTGATGATACAGTTAGTAATCCAGCCATAATCCAGGAACTAACTAACCAATCAATTCCAGCTATATCACCAAAACTATTAGCAAGATTATCTATTTGCATTACCCCTAAAAATAAAACATATAATAATATAATAAGTATTACTGATAGAAAACTAAAAAATACTGCTGCTTTATCTCTTAAATATAATCTTAGATTTCTAATAACAAGTTGATATAAAACATTCATTACTCGCTCACCAACTTTCTACCAGTAATATTTAAGAAAACGTCATCCATATCTCCACGTAAAATTTCAAATTCACTAATATGGTCTCGATATTTTTCAACCAAATCAAGTCCTTCAAAACAGCTATCTAGAATAATATTAATTGTATTATTAACTGTATAATACTCAATTTTGTCTTCTTTAAGAATCTTCTCAAGATTGTTTTTAGGAATAATCTTAACTCGATCATTAGAATATTTTAATCTTAATTCCTCACTAGACCCCTCAGCTACAATTACACCTTCATCAATTATAACAACTTTATTAGCATCTAATACTTCTTCCATATAATGAGTTGTTAAAAAGATAGTGATTTCTTTCTCTGTCCTAAGTTTATCAATAAGTTTCCAAATATCTTTCCTACTCTTAGGATCTAGTCCCGTCGTTGGCTCATCTAATATTAATATTTCTGGCCAGTTAATTAACGCCCTAACAATATCGGCTTTTCTTCTTTGTCCACCACTTAGTTCTCCGTATCTTTGATCAATAAATGATTTAACTTCAAGAAAATCATTTATCTCATCTATTCTTTTAAATAAATCCTCTTTATCTAATTTATAGAAAGAAGCCCTAACAATCAGATTTTCTTTTACTGTCAATAAATCATCTAACATTGAGTTTTGAAAAACAACCCCAATTTTACTTCGAATTTCTGAATCAGCTTTTCCAATCTCATTTTCTAAAACAGTCACAATACCACTGTTCTTATCAAGCAAAGTAGAAATAATATTTATTGTAGTACTCTTCCCTGCTCCATTAGGACCTAGAAAAGCAAAGAAAGAATCTTTCTCAACTGTAAAACTAATATTCTTTACTGCTTCTATCTCCCCATAATTTTTTACTAAGTTCTTAACGTTAATTGCTATCAATTTTATCACCTCATGTTTTAGAATAACGCCCTACATTATCAATTTTACCTAAAAATAGTATTAATTTCAAACTATATTAAAAAGAAGAGAACAAGTTTCAACTTGTTCTTTTGAGTTGTCTCTTAGTAATAATCTTGTTAAAAAAGAATGGAAGATAAAAGAAATGAAAGAATATCGGAATTCCAAACAAGAAGATATCTAAAATATACTAAGGATGCTCCCCAAATAGGTCAAATGCTGTATCTTCTCCAGGTTTTCCCATTAAGCATAGATAATTCCATCAACAAGTAAATTAAAGTCTAGTACAAACGTCGTAATTTCTAGCAATACAAAGAAATTATCGAAAATGTGCTTATACTTAAATAATTTCACATATCCCATCACAAATAGTATGTAAGTAAAAAAAGTTAGTAAACACCTTTTTAGTGTCTACTAACTTTTTTTACTTACATCTTTCGTATAGTGGTGTTTGTTTATTTTAGTATCTATAAAATTTTCTTTATGTCTTGTTGAAGTTTTTGATTAATGTTTGCTAATCCTTTTGCTAAAATTGTATCATAATTTTTTTTACTTACTTTTTTAGATGAGTCAAAATTCTTAATTTTCTCATTTGTTTCTTTTTCTACTTCAATAGTTTTCACTCGATAGTTTTCTATTTTCACTCTAAGTTCATTTGCTACTCTTGATAAATGATTTCTATACTTCTGTTCAATCCTATTAACATTTGTTCTATTAGCATTTCCTTGATCATTATTTAGACCTTCAGCAACTTGAACTTCTCTATTCACTTGATTATTATAATCATTAACCTTAGCTTCTAGTAATTTTTCTTCTTTATGTTTTTCATCGTTTACTTCTTGATTTTCACTATTTTTTTGTGTTTTATAACCAGATAAGAGCTGTTCTAGTCGTTTTGCAAGCTCATGTTTTTCTTCTTCAAACAAAGATTTAGTATCATTAATCGTATTTTCTCCTTTTTCAATACGACTATTTTTATAATTAGTGTTCTCTTTAGTTACACTGTTATATCTCTCTTCTGCTTTTGAGTAAAAATCATTTGCATCATTAGTTGTAGAAGAAAAACGTTCCTTAATATTAAGTGATTCTTCATTTTTTTCATTCCGTACTAGTTCAATCACATTATCTAGACGTATTTGCTCATCATTATATAGTGATGTAGCATCATTTAATCCCGAGAACCTACGAACTTCTGCTTGTTCTAGGGCATTCTTGTATAGTAATACTTTAGAGTCAATTATAGCTTTGTGTTTTTCTAATTCTTCTTCTAGGTCCTCTTTTTTATCTAATATTTCAAGATTAAGAACCCTAATTTCCTTTTTGTATTCACGAGGATTAAGAGCATCTCTCTTTTCAGTAATTATATTAATTTCTTCATTAGCTACATTTTCAAGTTCAGCTAATTCATCTAAACCTGATTTAGCAAGTTTGTCAATCTCTAAATCAAACATTTCTTTTTCAGATTCAAATACTTGTTCAACTTTCTCCATAATTTTTTCATTATCTTTTTCAACTAAAACTTTATATTCTTGTAAGAATGTAAGTTTTAAGTCCAATCGATTATTTAACTCTAGTTCTTCATATTCAGATATGCCCTTAGCTCTTTTATTAAATAACTTAGCTATTTCGGAATGATGATTTAAGTTTTCAGTATTGATACTTGTTTGTTTATTGAAATCATTACTATAATATTCAATAAGTTCTTTTTCTTCATTAATTTTAATATCTTGTACTAGTTCTTTTTCAGCAACTAGTTTTTCAGAATCAAGTTTTTCTAATTCAACCTCTAGTGCTAATTTAGCTAACACTTCTTCAGCTGCTTGTAATAACTTTGTTACTTTAACTTCACTTTCCTTAACAGCTAAAGCTTCTTGATGGTTAATTTCATTTGTATTATTAGTTTTATTAAAAGTAATTATAAGATTGGCTTGAAGATGATTCTGTTTCTCTAAATCAATATCATTTTGATTGATGTTTTCTGCTTGTTCACAATCGTTATCTGTGAAATATTCATTATATTTATTTAATTCATCAGCTAAATATTGTTTAGTATGTAGTTTATTCTCTTCTAAATCACTAACTAATCCAATTTTAAGCAAATCAATCTGATATATTTTTTCTTCTTTAAACTTAATAAAATCAGATTCAAAAGCAGCAATTTTATTTATATTTGCTGTTTTTAATTCTATTTTCTTTTTATTAAGAACTCCAGATTCATTTTCATAATCTTTTTGCAGTAATCTTAATTCCTTATCGGTTTCTTTTTCTAAACGCGCAATATTTCTGCGATGTTCTTTAATTGACCTATTATCCTCTTGAGCAATTGCTTTCTTTAAGAACTTCTTATGTCTCGCTACACGAGATTCTAAAGTTGATTTAATTGCACTTTCTTTATTTTGGAATTTATGCTTCGTATTCTCAATTATTTCTTCAGTACCTCCAAGTATTTCATCAAGTTCTGATTTCAAGTCAGCGATACTTTTATCGGTTTTTAATTGTTCTTCTTCTATGTCAATGTTATGTTTTCTAGCTTTTTTAGTTGTTGCCTCATTTAGTTTTTTTGCTTTTACATCACTTTTCTCATTAAGATTAGCAACAAGAGTTTCGTATTTACCTTGTATATCATTAAGACTAGTTAGCAGACCTTCAATATCTTTTTCACTTTGAGCAATAAGTCTTTCCTTTTCTTTTTCACTAGTATTGATATCTAAGTTATATTGAGCTTTGACTTCTTCAACTAAAATATCATAATCCTTGTTAATTTGAACCACTAATTTACTCGATAAATCATTCGCAAATTCATGTTTTTCTATACTGCTTTTAAGTTCTTTTTTATGTTCTGCATTAAACGTTTGGACTCTACTTTTAATGTCACTATTATGAGCTGAATATGCAGCTTTTAAATCTTTAAGATTTATATTATATTTTCCCTTAATTTCTATATCTAAAACAGAGTGAACTTTCATTTCTTTATTTAGTGTTTTTATTAATCCTGAAGTATTGGAAGAAAATTCTTTAGCTAGTTTTGTATTATCTTCAGCTACTTTGGCTTCCTTTATTTGAACAGCCCCGTATTTCTTATATAGTGTTTTTTCTAATATTTCATTTTTCTCTGCCATATATATATTCCTCCTTTACCCTGTTAAATATATTTTACCACTAAATGACCTTAGATAACATTATTTTCTGTAAAAAAATAATGTTATCTAGTCTACTTTGCTTCAATTTTTTCTAAACTTTTTTCAATCCAATCAAGAATGAATTTATATGTTGTTTCTTTGTTTTTTTCATTCAAAATTTCATGTCTCGCATTTTCAACTATTTCTAATGTAAGATCTGAAAATCCATGTCCACTAAATAATTCTTTTGTAGCTTTTACACCCTCTCCAAAATCTCCAACTGAATCTTCTTTACCTGAGATGAATAAAATTTGAATTTTCTTAGTAGCAGAAAGAACATCTGATTTATTAACATTTAACATCCCTTTAATAAACTCTTTATAAAATCTTGTTGAGTAATTATATCCACAAAGTGGGTCTTCAATATATTTATCAACTAATTCTTCGTCAGTGCAAAGCCAATCAAATTTAGTTCTTCTTTGTTTAAAAGCCTTTAGTAATGGGTCATTAAATAGTTTTCCAAAAAATGGACTTCTATTATTTTTTGGATTGAATATACTCATTACAGTAGATAGTAATAATGGTACTAATGCTCTTCCCATAGTGATTGGAGATAATGACCCTGATAAAATTGCTATATCAGTTGAGTCTGGGTATTTAGAAATAAGATTGCACACAACTGTACTTCCCATAGAATGCCCAAGAGAAATAACTTTGGCATTCGGTAAATCCTTTCTTATCTTGTTATTCACAAAATTACAATCATCAATTATATTATCCCACGTATCCTCTTTTGTAAAAATTCCAACTTGAGAAGGATCACACACACTATACCCATGTTTTCGGTAATCCTGTGTGTAAACTGCGAAAGAATTCTTTGCTAGATATTTAGCAAAATGTATATATCTATCTTTGTACTCTCCCATACCGTGTAATATATGTACTACTCCCTTAATTTCACCATCTGGTATAATCTTAAAACAACTAATTTCAATACCTTTTCTTCCTTTTACTTCAAACTTTACAACTTCCATATTTTTTTCCTCTTTCCGGTTATAGACAAGCTTTAATTGAGTCTATAACTCCTTCTAGTATGACATCTATTGGTAAAGAAAATACTTCTATATTTTCAAGTTGTTCACGCATATAAGGCACATGAATAAAACCTGCTTTAATGTCTAAGTTATGAACACTAATATGGTGTAACACATGATACATTAAATTATTACACACATATGTCCCTGCCGTATTAGAAATCTCTACAGGTATATTTTTTAACTGAATATGTTTCATAATTTTTCTTAATGGTAAAGTCGATAAATAGGCGTTTTCTCCTGATTCAATTATAAATTCGTCTTGAGGTGCAACACCGTTATTATCAGGATAAGGATAGTCCTTAATGTTTATAGCTACTCTCTCTAAGTTGATTGCTTTTCTATTTCCAGCCAATCCTAAATTTATGATAATATCGGGATTGGTTTCTTCAATAATAGGTAAAAGAATATCGAAACAATCATCAAAGACAACAGGTAATAATACTTTAGTTATTTTATTACCATAAATACTTTTAGGTAGAAGTTTTAACACTTCTTCTGTTGGGTTCTCAGTATTTCTTAAAAATGCATTAAATCCTGTGACTAGTATATTCATTTTCCCACCTCTTCTATATAATATTTTTTATAAAAATACCCTAATACTAGGGTATTTACTGAAATAATCTCGACTAAATTGTTTTCGGTTATAGTATAGCATAGTTAATGGCGGATTAAAATATTTTGCAGAAAAAAAGGAATCCAAATCGGATTCCTTAATTTATTAAATGTATTATTCTTTACCTTCGATTGTAGCTCTTGAGAAGTCTATAGATCCAAGTACTGAACGTCCCCATCCAACTAGATAGTCTTTCGCTAACATAGTATCAGTATAGTGATATACTGGGATAATTGGCATATCAGTCATAAACATTTCTTGTGCTTCATATAATTTAGTGAAGTGTTCTGACATATCAGTAGTAGCTTGCGCTTCTCCTAATAAAGTATCAAATGCGTCATTGTAGTAATTTGGATCGTTGTATGCATTATTGCTATCAAAGATACCTAATAATCCAGAAGGATCCATAAAGTCAGTAAGCCATCCACCACGTGCGATTGAGAAGTCTCCAGCTTTTCTAGTAGCTTGGAATACTGCCCATTCTTGATTTGCAAGAGGCATAGTGAAGCCAAGGTTAGTTTGCCACATTTCTTGAACCATTTCAGCAATTAACTTGTGACCTTCAGAAGTATTATATAATAATTCTTCTAATTCTAATGCATCTTGTAATTCTGTAACAGTCATACCCATTTCAGCTGCAGCTTCAGCAAATAATGTAACTGCTTCAGCAAAGTTTCCATCATCTGTAACAAGTCCATAAGTACCTGCTACTGCGAAGAAATCTTCTTCATTGTCGTCTAGGAATCCCGGAGGAACGAATCCACCAGCAGGAACTTGTCCAGCACCTAAAACTTCAGTGATTGCTTCTCTATCAATTGAATATGATAAAGCATTTCTTAATTTTACGTTAGACCATACACCGTCTAAAACGTGATTTGTATTTTCTCCGTCTCCGTTAGGATCCATATTGAAACTGTAATAATAAGTTCCAAGTAATGGGAATACGTAGAATTCATCAGATTCAGCGATTAAGATTGGAACTTCAGCAGTTGGTACACTAGGGATAAAGTCTAAATCTCCAGCGTTATAAGCTGCATATGCAGTAGATGCATCATCAATAAATACAGCATCGATAATGTCAATTTGTACATTTTCAGCATTCCAATATTCTTCATTCTTAACTAATTTTAAACCTTCACCGATTGTGTATTCAGTTAATACAAAAGGTCCATTTGAAACATAAAGTTCAGGATCTTTTGCCCAGATACCATCAGCACCAGCTTCTACAGCCGCTTGTTGAACAGGCATAAAGTGGAAGAATGCAGTTAATGATACGAAATAAGAAGTTGGATTAACTAACTTAACTTCAAGTGTTAAATCATCAACAGCTCTGATTCCTACGTCTGCAGCAGTTGCTCCTTCTTCAGCATAAGCAAAATCCATTGCTCCTACTACGTTTGTATATTCCCAAATCCAGCTATATTCTGAAGCTGTTGCTGGGTCCATACCATGTAACCATGAATAAACAAAATCATCTGCAGTTAAAGGAGTTCCATCACTCCAATTAGATTCTCTTAAATGGAATGTAATAGTTAATCCATCAGCAGAAGTTTCCCAACTTTCAGCGATACCAGGATAAACAATACCATTAATTTCTCTAACTAAACCTTCAAATGTTTGGTTGATTACATCTGCACCATCACTAGCTCCATTTAATGTTGGATCTAGAGTTGCTGGATCTGCACCAATGTTCCAGTTAAAGACTACGTCTTCTTCAGTCTTACAAGCTGATAAACCAAAAACTAGAACTAATGAAACTAAAACTAATAATAATTTTTTCATTTCAAACCCTCTTTCTTTCTATAATTTTATGCTATATTTTACCACTTTTTTGTGGTATTTGCAAGTATTTATGAGCGTTTACACATGTGTAAGTGTTAACAGTGGCTATTTTTAGCCTTTTCTTAATTACAATATATCTTTATTGATTTCTTTGATATAATGACAAGCTGTAAAATGATCTTTTAATATTTCTATTAATTCAGGATTAGTATCAAAGCATTTAGGTTTTCTAACTTTGATCTCTTTCAGACCTAATTCAACAATTTCTTTTGCTATATCGCTTGTTATCTCTTCACCTGCATTAACAACTACTTTTAAAGCACCTGCTTCAACATTTGGATCAATAATTATATCATATGATACTTTACCAACTAGTGGCTCATCAAAAATTCCATTATTGTTCTTAATTATCATATTAGAGTAACTACATCTTGAAGCAAATCTACATCCAGGTTTAGGATTAATAGGACTTGGTACATCTCCCTCTAATACAATTCTACTTCCTTTATTAGAATTACTAGGATCAGGCACAGGAATACTTGATAATAATGCCTTTGTATAAGGATGTAATGGTTTATCATATAACTCATCACTTGATGAAATTTCCATCATTTTACCAATATACATAACACCAATACGATCACTAATATATTTAACCATCGATAAATCATGAGCGATAAATAAATATGTTAATCCTCTTTCTTTTTGAAAGTCTTCAAGCATATTTACTACCTGTGCTTGAATTGAAACATCAAGTGCACTAATAGGTTCATCACAAATAATTAACTCTGGATCAACAGCTAGCGCTCTTGCGATACCAATACGTTGACGTTGTCCACCTGAAAACTCATGTGGATAACGCGATGCATGTTCTTTTTTAAGTCCTACTGATTCTAGTAACTCATAAATTCTTTCTTGTTTAGCTAGTTCAGGATTTTCATGACCGGAAAATATCTTATGAGTTTCAATCCCTTCAGCAATAATATCAGTTACAGTCATACGACTATTTAAAGAAGCATATGGATCTTGGAAAATCATTTGGATTTTACGGCGATATGGCAGCATATCTCTTTCTTTGATAGTAGCTAAATCAACACCATCAAAAAGGATTTGTCCGCCAGTTGGCTTGTATAATTTTACAATTGTACGTCCGGTTGTCGATTTACCACAACCACTTTCACCTACAAGACCAAATGTTTCTCCTTTGTAAATGCTAAAATTAATTCCATCTACAGCAGTTAAAATTCTTTTTTTCCTAGTAAATAATCCTCTACTTTTATCAAAATACTTTTTAAGATCTTTAATTTCTAATAAGGGTTTACGTTCTTCCATTTATTTCGCCCCCTTTACTTTTTGGAATCCTTCAACATCAGGTGCATCCATATGCTGGAGCCAACAAGCTGATGTATGTTGTTTTGATATTTCAAACAATGGAGCTTGTTTTTCTAAACAAATTTTCATTGTATGAGGACATCTTGGACTAAAAGGACATCCTTGTGGAGGATTCATTAAATCTGGTGGGCTTCCTTCAATTGGAATAAGTCTACTACGGTCTTTCTTAGTTGACTTTGGAATAGACTTATATAAACCTTTTGTATAAGGGTGTTGATGATTATAAAATATATCTTCAACAGTTCCTTTTTCCATAATTAATCCACCATACATTACGATAACGTGTGTACTTAACTCAGCAATAACACCAAGGTCATGTGTAATTAAGATAATTGACATTTTTGTTTTACTTTGAATATCTCTTAATAACTCAAGAATTTGTGCCTGGATTGTAACATCTAGCGCTGTAGTTGGTTCATCAGCAATTAGTAATGTTGGACTACAAGAAATCGCTGTTGCGATTAAAGCACGTTGTCTCATCCCTCCAGAAAATTGATGAGGATAATCATGAATTTGCACTTCAGGATCAGGAATTCCTACCATTGTAAGAAGTTCTTTTCCTCTAACTAGTGCTTCTTGTTTTGTTAAATCAGTATGTCTTCTGATTACTTCTACCATTTGATTCTTAATTGAGTAAACAGGATTCAAACTTGTCATTGGATCTTGGAATATCATTGCAATTTCATTACCACGATATTCTGACATTTCGCGATTATCCAATTTAGATAAATCGACACTGTCAAACCATATTTCGCCTTCTTTAATACGCCCTGGCTCTTCAATTAAATTCATAATACTTAGTGAAGTTACACTTTTACCGCTTCCAGATTCACCAACAATACCAAGTACATCACCTTCATGTAAATCGAAACTTACACCTCTAACTGCTTGTACTTCACCTAGATGAGTAAAGAATGAAGTTTTAACGTTTTTTACATCTAATATTTTCTTCTTCATTTTCATCACCTAACCTTTTCTCAATCGTGGATCAAGAGCGTCTCTTAATCCATCACCCAAGAAATTAAATGCTAACATCGTAAGTGCGATTGCAGCTGATGGGAAAAATAATTGATATGGGTATGTTGTTAATCCGCTTAAAGCGTCATTTGCTAAAGTTCCCCAAGATGCTTTTGGTGCTGAAATACCAAGCCCAATGAAACTTAAGAAGGCTTCAGTAAACACAGCTGAAGGAATCATCATCGTCATTGATACAATGATTGGTCCCATTGCATTTGGAACTAAATGTCTAATAATAATTTTATATCTTGAAACTCCGATAGTTCTAGCAGCTAATACAAATTCTTGTTCTTTAAGCCCTAAAATTTGGCCACGAACAAGACGCGCCATACCTACCCAATAAATACTACCTAAAGCAATAATAATTGTACCCAGTCCAGCTCCACCTTTAAAGATAACAAAATAGGTACCAAAGATGGTCACAGAAATTACTACTTCTTTTAATAAAACCA
>DAOVWR010000040.1 GCA_030636545.1 Mycoplasmatota bacterium | reverse complement strand
TTGCAGGAGCTAGTTTTTTAATTGTCAACGTAATAGCTTTTTTTGATGTGTTGTCATTGTTCATTATAATTACCTCCTGCAAATTCTTCGCTGTATCTACTTTGGAACTGAATAGCGTAATCTATTCCAAGTCCTATAAGAACTGGGAATACAGCCATTGAAACTAGTGTTAAACCAATATTAAGCCAACCCATAATTCCAATTGTTGCTACTACTGCTACTAAGATTATTCCCAGTGGCAGTAAACTCCATTTAACTCTAAAGACAATTAATAATACTCCTATCATAATTATTGCTGATAGTCCCATCATTACTTGCATGCTATCCATCATAGCATCTTTGATTGACATGTCTAATACTGGTTTCCCTGAAACAAGTGTTACTTCAGTTAACCCTTGTTCTTCTAGTGATTCTTTAATTGTATCAATTATAGCTCCTTTAGTTTCATCAGAAACTTCTCCGTCTAAAACTATTAAAAGCATCATATGTTCTTCATTGATTGTGAATGATTCAAACATGCTTCTTATTTCACCTGTTTCATCATAAATCATCATATCTAATGTTGTTTGTTCTGTGGGAATTGATGGAACTAATACATTAAAATTATCATGAATCATTCCTAGATTTGTACTCATTAAATGTAGGTTAGTAGCAATAGTTGAAAGATTGTCAGATAGCATAGTAATTTGTGCAGCCATTAATGTTTGATCTTCAATCATTCCTGTTAACCCTAAGATTATATTTTCTAATCCTGCAACTGTATTATTGGCAATCATTGGTAAAGCAGCTGAATCAGTACTGATTGTACTCATTTGATTTGCCATTGCGATTAATTGATTATTTGCGGTGGTTAAGGTAGTCACTTCATCATTTAATAAAGGATCAGTACTTAAATCATTTATAACTATTGTAATACTATCTGTTACAGCTAGTATTTGCGTACTAAATGTAGCGTAAGATGAAATCAAGTTAGTTACACCTATTCCTAAGCTTTGTTGTCCTAAAATCATTGAATCAATTGCGGTTGTTAACTGTGTTAATGTTGCATCAATATCGCCAGTTTCTCCGTTTGATGCAAGTAAATCACTCATTGTTTGAAGATTTACTGATACTTCTTCTAATCCTGTTGATAATTCAAGTAAAGCTGTTTCATAGTTCTCTGCTGACATTCCAGCAAATTCTTTAACTAAAGAAACAGGACTATTAACAGTAAATATCTCATCATAATATGAAAGTTCTGCTTCTAACTCACTCATATATGCCATGTTTTCTACTGTGAATAAATTCTCATATCCATCTCCCTCATATAAAACGATAATTGGATCACTACCAAATTCATTTTGATATTCAAAATTATCAATATATTCGGTTGTATCTGTTTGGATTAATGTTTCGTTACCTGTCTTGAGTTCAACTTGTGTAACCCCTGCAAGTAGTGCTATAAAAATAGCGATTCCAACGAAGATTGTCTTCATTGGATATTTAATAACTAAATCTGTAATTTTCTGTAACATGTAATTCCTCCTTATGTATGTTAGTGGTAACTTACATTACTATACATTAGAGAGTATTTGTTGTCAAGCATAATGTTTCGATAAAAAAAAGGATTTACCGTATCGGCAAATCCTTTTACTATTATTTATCAAAAATTGTAAGTAATGCATCTAATGAAGTATGTAATTCTTCTTTAGTGACATTATGTTTAAACCCTAGAAACGAGCTATTTCTTAACGAATACCTCATTCCAACACCTAAAATATATTGCAAGACAATTTCCACTTTATGTTGATACTTTTCTAGATTACAATTATCTATTTCTGGTAAATTAATAAAGTTTTGTACTTTTTGTATACTACTTATAGAATTCAATATTTTCTCTTCATCACTTAGTTGATTTGGATTCATTTGATAATAATTTATCAAAAATCTCATAATTATAGGATTATCTAAATATTTATCAAAGACAATATGTAGCACTTTTTTTAATCTTAATACTCCTTGCATTTTTTCACATTCTTGATAGTTTAAAGTATACAATTCACTGAAGTAATCACCTAGTATCAAGAAGACAATTGCACTCTTATCTTGGAAATGATCATAGACAGTTCTTCTTGTAATATTACATTCATTTGCGATTAGCATTATTGATGTATTCTCTATTCCATGTTTATCAAATAAGTTTTTACTCGCCCTAATTATATTTAATCTTGTTCTTTGTTTAGTAGGGCTAGGTATTTCTCTTTCAGACACTTTTATTTATGTTCCTTAAGCCAACTAATTGCAGCATTTGCGTAAACTGCTGCGCCGACTGGTAATGCCTTTTCATCAAATTGAACTTTTGGATGATGTTGCCCGTAACTTTTTCCATCTTTATGGACAACATTAGCAGCTAGCCCTAACATTGTTGAAGGAACTAATTCACTTATAAAAGCAAAGTCTTCACTACCACCCATTCTTCCTCCACCAGCTCCTGGTATTATTGATGCATCTAGAACTGCTTGAGGACCAATTAATTCTTTTGTGTATTTAACAATACTATCTCTGACTTCTTGATCATTTATTAGGCTAGGACATCCCCGTGAAAATTTAACATCTGCAGTGCATCGATAAGTTAAAGCAATTCCTTCAGCAATTTCTTTAACACGCTTTTTAGCTAACTCGCGCACATCGTTATCAAACGTTCTAATTGTACCTTGCATATAGGCACTATCAGGAATAACGTTACCTACTGTTCCACCTTTGAGAACACATGGTGTAATAACTAAGAACTTATCTGGGTCTACTTCTCTTGCGTTAATTTCACCAAGTGCTAGATGAATATTACTCATAGTAACTAGAGGATCAACTGCCATATTAGGCATTGCCCCATGTCCACCTTTACCTTGGATTTGAATATCAAACCAGTCACTTGAGGCACTTGCAGGACCGGCCGCCATATAAAAGATAAGACCGGTCGGTGCTGGAATTCCTGAGAAGACATGAATCATCATTGCAGCGTCAACTTGAGGATTTTCTAAAACTCCTCCTTCAATCATTTCAGCTGCTCCACTTAATGTTTCTTCGGCTGGTTGGAACATTAATTTTACTGTTCCAACTAGTTCACTTTGGTGAGCTTTTAAGATTTTTGCAGCACCTAGTAACATTGATGTATGTAAGTCGTGGCCACAAGCATGCATATTTTCTGTTTGTGATTTAAAAGGTAAATCAACTAACTCTTTCATTGGTAAAGCATCCATATCTGCTCTTAATAAAAATGTTTTTCCTGGATTAGGACCTTTAACATTAACAACTAGACTAGATTTAGAAACTTCAATAGGCTCAAGTCCCATTGCGATTAATTGTTCTTTTACATATTTTTGAGTGATTGGTAATTCATTATGCACTTCTGCATTTTGGTGTAAATATCGTCGGTTTTTTACAATTTCTGGTGTTAATAAAATAGCTTCTTGCATTAAACTCATTATTTACTTACCTCTCTTTCAATAATTTCAATGGTGATTTGCTTTTTCTTAAATAGTATCCAAGCAAAGAAAACAGTTAATGGAATCATTGGAATCAATAAAATTCCTGAATAGTCATAAGTATTCATTACAAAAATATTTACTAAGAATAATAATATAAATGGAACGATTCCTGCTTTAACTTTTCCTTTAACTCTAATTTCACCTGTACTTCTTAATAGTCCAACAACTAAAGCTCCAAATAGTGCTGGTAAAACATATGCAGATGCTGTACTTACAGCACTGCTTGTCATTATTGGTTCTAGTGGAACTAATAATAAAACACCAAGAGCGATTAGTGTGATCGTAACAATTGCTGAAACACTAATTGCTAATGTAGTAATTACATCTGACTCCTCTGTTCCCTTAGTTGTATTCATTAGTTCTTGAGCATTTTGAGCAATCGGAACTTTTAAATTCATAATATTTCCTGTTATAAAAGTAATATATGTTGCGCTACCAAAAATAGGAGTATAGATAAATACTTCACTAATAGCGATTGGCACAAACAATACTAGTAATCCTGAAGCAGCTTTTATAAACTCTCCAAATGTTGGAAAGGCATTATGATATAGACCAAAAATAGTCGGAACTGCGAATAATAATATAATCATCGCTAGAACACCAAGTCTACCTAGATTATTCATCTCTTTTGAAAATTTTTCTCTTGATTTCATCATTATCCCCCTAACCTAAAAGCCCTGTCCATAGTACACTTGATGCCATTCCTCCAATTAAAGCAAATGCTAAAATGAAGTCCTTTAACCAACTAATTTTGTACTTAAGAACAATAAGCCCCATCGATATAGTGATAACGGTACTTGTGAAAAATGTTAATACTGAAACGATTCCTTTTGTGAAAAATGCTGGTAAGAATGTTGCTAACAATCCAATCATAAAACATTCTAATGCAACAATTCCAAATGATTGTTTGTTTTTCCCCATTGAACCAATTCCTTTTTGAATTTTCTCACCAAAGAATAATAAAACAAATAATCCAGCTGAAATCCCAACTGTCATTACAAACATAATATTGACAAAGGCATCAATTCCAACTGTTGGTAAATCTGTCAGTGGTACACCCATTGAACTTGCAGCCATATCAGCAGCCATTAGTTCATAAGTTACTGATCCTAATACCGATAATCTTAGCCAAGGCCAAGGATTACCAAGCACTGGAGCAAGCGCGAATAAGCCAATTACAATTGCTAAAGATGGTACTATTGTAGCAATACTAGTTGACTTAATAACAGTCAAAAGCTGGTCTTTTGTATAACCAAGCTCAATGGCTCTTTTCCATGCTTTTTTTGCAAATACTAGTGATAGAAAAACAACAAATGCTATTACTATCCCAACCATGATGTATAGTAAACCTGAGTTTACAATGCTAAAAAATGTGTCATTCAAATCTTTCACTCCTTTCAAATTTTAAAAAACTTTACACTATGTATAATTTAATATTAGCATAAACAACAAGCGCTTTCAAGAAATAAAAGCAATTAAAAAACTCAATAAACTATCAGCATAATTGTGCTGTTTTTTATTGAGTTTTGTTTACAAATACTTATTTTTTCAATAATTCATCTCTAGTTTCAATTACTTCTTCGACAATATCTTCAATGATTTCTTCAAATTCATCTTTAATCTTATTAATCACCTTGATCATAACAAATATAACAAGAGCAACTAATAAGAAATCGATGGAATTCTGGATAAAACGGCCATAGTATACTGCATTTTCAACAATTCCTTGAGCTTCATCAGCCTCAGTAATTACGTATTTAAAATTTTCAAACCCTTCATCTCCTAGTACAATACTTATTAAAGGAGTTAAGATATCTTTTACAAAACTATTGATTATCTTTGAAAATGCGCTACCAACTACTACGGCTACCGCTAAATCCAAAATATTACCTCTATTGATAAATTTCTTAAATTCATTTATAAATTTTTTCATAATATAGTCCTTTCTTTAATCATTATTGTTTATTCTAGACTATTATATCATAAAGATAATAAAAACGGATTACTATTATAGATTTTGTAGATTATCTAATTAGTAGTATACTATAACTGTTAATACTAGGGGGAATACTTATGGAAATCATCATTTACATTATAGGTGGATTGCTTGCGGGAATTGCAACAGGATTAGTTGGATTAAGTGCAGCGACAATTATCGCTCCTTTATTTGCGACTATGCTTGGTATGGATCCATTTACCGCAATAGGTATTGCACTTGCTAGTGATGTCTTAGCTTCTGCTACTAGTGCTTCAAACTATATAAAACATAAAAATATTGATTTAAAAAACGGTGCTATTATGGGCGTTAGTGTTATCGTTTTTGTTATTATAGGTAGTTATTTATCATCTTTTACTAAGCCCTATACTTTAAACTCAACAATAAATATCTTCGTTTTCTTTTTAGGATTAAGGTTTATTATTTACCCTGTAAAAAATAGAGTATCTGACAAACTAATTAAAGAAGGAAAGTGGTTGATTCTTCAAACTGTTTTATGGGGTACTGTTATAGGTTTAATAAGTGGATTTTATGGAGCTGGTGGAGGATTATCAATGCTAGCAGTACTGACAATGTTGCTAGGATATAATCTTAAAAAAGGTGTTGGAACGAGTGTTTTCATTATGACAGGTGTTGCGTTTGTTGGTGCAGTAACTCATATTGTAATAGGTGGAACGATATTACTCCCATTAATTATTACTTGTATCGCAGCCTTTATTGGGGCTAATATCGCAAGTAGATACGCTAATAAAATTGATGAGGTTAAATTAAATAGATTAGTAGGGACATTCCTTATATTATATGGAGTATCTTTAGTTCTTGTATTCTTTTTATAATATTAAGACAAATAAAAAGCCGTATATTCCAAATTGGAATATACGGCTTTATTTAATTATTTATTTTCTTTGTCTTCTTGAAGTTGTTTTAAAACACCATCTAACATATGTTGAGGCACTTCATCATAACGTACAAATACTCTTTGGAATGATCCTGTACCTTGAGTCATTGCCATTAAGTCAATAGTATAACTCATAATTTCAGCTTCAGGACATTCTGCGATAATTTTTTGTCTTCCACCGTTCATAGGTTCCATACCTAATACTTGTCCACGTCTTCTGTTTATGTCTCCCATTACATCTCCTACATAATCATCTTTGATAACTATATCAAGTTTCATTGTTGGCTCTAGTAATGTTGGTACACAAGTTTGAATTGCATTTTTAAAGGCAACTGCAGCAGCTAATTTAAAAGATATTTCATTTGAATCTACTGCATGATACGATCCATCAATTAAAGTAGCTTTAATACCGATTACAGGGAATCCTGCTAGTGGTCCTTTTTGGAATGTGTCAATTAATCCTTTTTCAACAGCCGGGAAATAACCTCTCGGAACTGATCCACCATGGATTTTTTCAGAAAATTCAAAATCTATTTCATTTGCATTAACTGGTTCGAATATTATTTTAACAACACCGAACTGTCCTGATCCACCTGATTGTTTTTTATGGCGTCCATCAACTGTAACTTTTTTCTTAATAGTTTCACGATAAACGATTTTTTGTTCAAGTTGATCTACTTCAACTTTAAACATGTTTTTAAGTTTTTCTAAGATATATTTAATATGTGTCATACCTTGCCCACCAATTAATAACTGAGCAGTTTCACGATTACGTTTATATTCAAAAGATGGGTCTTCGATTGCTATTTTGTGTAATGCAGAAGAAATTTTGTCCTCATCTTTTTTATTTTTAGGTTTAACAGCAATATAAATTGTTGGAGATGGGAATCCTGGACCTTCATAAACTATTTGGTTTTTAGGATCAGCAATAGTACATCCAGTGAAAATTTCATCTATTTTAGTAATTACCCCGATATCTCCAGCATGAATCATATCTGTATCAAGTTGTTCTTTACCTCTTAATATAGTAATAGAACCTACCTTAACAGTTTTATTTGTATTAGTTACTGTAATTTTTTGTCCACTTTCTAGTGTTCCTGAATAAACTTTGATTAAGTTCATTGTACCTACGAATGGATCAATTGTTGTTTTGAATACGTAAGCTGAGAAAGGTTCTTCATCAGTAGTTTTACGTTCAAATGCTTCACCTGTTTTAGGATCTTTACCCATTTTAGGTTTAAGATCGTTTGGTGCTGGCATAAATTTTCTAATCATTTCTAAGATATCTATAACACCAATATCTTTAGTAAGTGATCCAAAAACGATAGGTTTTAAATCTCCAGCAAGTACACCAGTACGTAGTCCTCCACAAATTTCATCTTGTGTAAGCACTTCTCCACCGAAATATTTTTCTAATAATTCTTCTGAAGTTTCTGCAACTGATTCAAAGATTTTTTCTCTTAATTCTTCAACTTTATCAGTTAAGAAATCTGGCATAGGTTTCTCAACTATTTTTTGTCCTTCTAAGACATTTGCTTTCATTTCAACCATATCAACATAACCTTTAAAGTCTTGTCCTTCAACTATTGGCCATAAGAATGGTACGGCTTGATTACCAATCATTGTATGTAATGATTTAATTAATTCATCAATTTTAATATTTTCCTTATCCATTTTGTTGATGAAAATAATTGTTGGAATATTAAGTTCACTTAAATCTGCTAAAACTTGTTCAGTACCAATATCGATACCTTTACTTCCGTCAATCATTAAAATAGCACCTTTAACTACTGAAAGTGCTTGATAAACTTCACTAACTAGTTCTCTGTTTCCTGGTGTATCTAAAAAGTTAAATTTATACCCTTCATATTCAACAGGAATAAGTGTAGTAGAAATTGATGATAAATGTTGTTTTTCTTCAGTAAGATAATCTGAAGTTGTATTTTTATCGTCTACTCTACCCTTCTTATTTGTTGCACCTGTTACATAAAGCACAGACTCCATAAAAGACGTTTTTCCAGAGCCGGGATGCCCGATAACAGCGATGGTACGTAAGTGTTCGATGTCGTAATGTTTCATCTCAAAATCCTCCTTAAAATACTTTCTTTTTTATTTGACTTTACTTTATTATATCAGCAACTCAATTTTTTCAATAATGTTTTCTTAGAATTTTTATTTAATTATAAAATTTTCTCTAAAACGCTTACTTTGAAGTGCCAATAAAAACTGTATATTTGTTGTATTAAACAGAAATATACAGTTTAGAAAATCCATTAATAAATACTTTATTTTTTCACGTAAGGTTGATCAAATCGTTTAGGATATGCCTTGTGCTTTCTAAGTAGAGAATTAAAATAGGTTTTCCCACCTTTACCTTTTTCAATATGTTTTCGATATTTAAGTGGGGGAACTTCAAATCCTGCAAGATCAATCAAAACTTCTTGATTAAAATTTCTACTTTCTAAAATATCCTTAGACAGTTTTTTAAAATTATCACTGACATTCTTAGTTAATATTGCTGGCATTAGCCTTAAGCCTTCAGCTGACGGTTTAATTGCTGTCCCGAGATACTTAAATCCCATATGTTTAGCTACATATATTAAATATCTTTCAACTGCTCGACTGTGCATTGCTCCCGCAAAACCACTTTGAACAATATAATATATTTTAATATCTTTGACTTTATCTTTGATTAAATCTAATTCTTCAATAAATAATTTTGTAACACCTGGGACTGAATCTATATACAATGGAAATACTAATAAAATTGTATCGCCATCTTCGATTGATGAGATAGCTTCTTGGTGTTTTTTTATTTGTATTGCATAGTATTCTTCCACTTCAATCTTATTGACTAACCCACTAATAATCCAATCAGCGATTACTTTGGAATTAGACTTTTTTCCTCTAGGAGATCCATTAATAATTACTAATTTCATTATTTAATCCTCCCAACATATTATCATCTTTTATAACAAATAATAATTCTGTCCTCATGTTGTAAGACAATCTCACATAACTGTTTTCAATAATATCAAAAACTTCATCAGAAATCTTTTCGTTTTCGATAAGTACTAGACCTAATTTAGGATATTTCTCGTATCTTTTCGTATGATGAACTTCGTCTTTCACAATATCCATATATGGAAGAATCAAAGGTAATGTTCGATCATGAATCATCTTTAGTCCACTACTCACATATCCAACTTTAATGTCGGATATATATACTGTTAAATCAGAATTAATTATTGCAATTAAAAGTTCTTCCATATCATCTTTAATAACACATTTTCCTGGTGTTTTAACCCAACAATCAAAACATCCATTACAAGATTTTATTTTTAGTTCTGTTGTGTTAAATAGGGTTACATCATGATTTGGAAAATCATTTTTAGAATACAATTTATTTGAAGTATTTATTATCGTAATATTCATATTGCTTACCTCGATTCTAATTTATTTTATTGATTTAATCTTTCTAATAAATTAAACAGATTAAAGATTAATAAATTTTTCAAACTTGACGTTTGCTTCTTCTACTATTTCTCTTTCAGAGATTGTTTTTATCTCGCCATTTTCAACAATAATCTTACCATTTATGATTGTATAATCTACTGGATGGGATACTCCAACAGTAGTTAATAAAGCAATTGGATCTTTTGAAGTTCCGACATACTCTAGTCTATTTGTATCAATCATAAATAAATCAGCTGCCAT
>DAOVWR010000135.1 GCA_030636545.1 Mycoplasmatota bacterium | reverse complement strand
GGGCATCCCTCAATAAATTCATCAATAACAATATATCCGCTTGCTTCTTTTAAAGTATTGATCATTCCAGATTTTGCGAATAAAGGTATCGCAATTAATTCTTTCTTTTCATTGTATTCTACTTTGACTAATTGATACATTCTTCTTCCTGTTACTGAATGGACATTCTTTTGAAGTATCGCTTCAATATATGGAGAAGGCATTATTTTATCAATATGGTAAATCGTGTTAATAACAGTATCAATGAATGTATTCAAGACAAAGAAAGCACTAGTTGGTTGGCCTGGGAGGCCAAAGAATAGTTTATTTTGATACTTTGCGATAATTGTTGGTTTTCCTGGTTTAATGTTTACACCATGAACTAATAAAGTAGCTCCCATATTTTTCAATATATCAAATGTATAGTCTTTATCTCCAACACTACTTCCACCACTTGATATTACAATATCAGAGTTTTCGAATCCTTTAATTACTGCATTTTTATATAGTTCAAAATCATCATTAGTAATTACATTATCATTAATGATTACATTTTTATTTTTAAGGTGGTTACTTATGGTGTAACTATTGATATCTCTAATTTCGCCAATTCTTAATTTCTGCTTGTTTTTGACAATTTCATCACCAGTTGAAATAAGCGATACACTTAGTTTTTCATATACTTCAATTGTGTCTATCCCAATCGATTTTAAAGCACCTATTACTAATGGAGTAATCAATGAGTTCTTACTTAATACTTTGGTTCCAACACTGATGTCAGTTCCTTTTTGTAAAACATTTTCCCACATAGTAACACTTTTATTGATGATAATTTCATCATTTAATTGGTCTGTATTTTCAATCATCACAACACTATTAGCCCCAGGGGGTAAATGTCCACCTGTTGGAACATAGACAGTTGTTTCTGAATCAACTGAAACTAAAGCTGCTTTCCCCATTTCTACTTCTCCAACTAACTTAAGAATTGAAGGGGCAGTATTAGAAGCCAGTTTAACACTATTAAAATCAACTGCGTACCCATCAACTATTGAACGATCAAAATGTGGTACATCTTCTAAAGAATCAATACCCTTTGTTGATACATAATTTAAGGCATCTTCTACTTTTATTATAGTTTTATTTAATTGATAATTCTTAAAATTATCTTTAATTATCTTTATTGTTTCATCTATTGATTTTACGATAAACATATGTTTCCTCCTAGGTGATATTCCTCATCAATAAGTTCTTCAATAAAGGTCTTATTGTGGCTAACTATAATAAAAGTGATTTTGTTCTTTAGTTCTTTGATTAGAATCGATAATTCATTAATCGATTCTAAATCAAGATGGGTTGTTGGTTCATCTAATAAGACAATTTTAGGATTGAAAATAATACTTCTTACAATCGATATTTTCATCTTCTCACCTGATGATAATTTTAAAGCATTTTTATTTAATAAATGTTCGATATTTAATACTTTACAATACTTATTAATTTTTTCTTGGTATAAAGAAATATCTAATTTTCTTATTTTTAATGGATAAACAATATTCTCATAAGTACTTCTATTAAAGATTACTGCTTCTTGAGAATTATAAGTTATTTCTCCATTCACTTTGATATTTCCTTCATATTCAATTAATGAGGCAATTGATTTTAATAACGTTGTTTTACCAGCACCATTTCGTCCGCTAATCACAGATACTTTATTTTTCTTAAACTTGTAGTCTTCAAAATTGAATGTTACTGTTTTATATTTCACAACTAAGTTAGCTATTTCAATCATAAAAATCACCTCTAAATCTTGCGAGTAATGTATGCAGAATAAAAGCGATTAAAAGTAAGATCATACCCATCGCTATAGAAACAGAGTATTCCCCCATACTATTATTTAAAGCAATATAAGTTGTCATTACTCTAGTATCATTTTTGATGTTACCGCCAACAAGCATAACGGCTCCAACTTCACTTAAGGCTCTTGAAAATCCTAAGATAACACTCATCATGATGAATGGTTTTATCTCCTTTATCAAAAGAACAATCTTATCAAATTTAGATGCCCCTAATGTTGTTGCTGTTTC
>DAOVWR010000105.1 GCA_030636545.1 Mycoplasmatota bacterium | reverse complement strand
CTTTAATATCTACATAAATGAATTTGACTTCTTCTATTTGTTCATCACTATTGATAGGATTAAACACAATATTTTCTTCTTGTCTATTAATTGTTCCAAGCAGTAATATTACCTTCAATATTTGATGAGTATCGAATATGTAATACTTTTTTAATCTTTTCATAAAGTAATCACCTCATAATTATATTACTTATGATGACTATTTTATTCTTTATCTTAATTTTCTTAAATATAAATAAAAACAATCTAAATTTCTTTAGATTGTTTTCTATTTTTTCTTACATACAAAGATAATTCTATCTTCAAGTGCTTCTTCCTCAATTACTTCAAGTCCACTTTCACGAAGAAAGTTTTTATATTCTCCTTCTGGAAATGTTGTCTGAATATGAGATTCTACATTACCATCAATATTGACTATATGCTTAATTTGAAGAGGTTTAGCGGTTTTAGACACATCCCATGTTAGTGTGGAATTATCTATCTCAATCACTTCACTATATCCTATCAACCCTAATAAATAATCTGACTTCAGAAAATCGAAAATAAGAATTGAAGCCGGATTCATAATTTCCTTAATATATCCAAATGCCATTACAACTTTATTCTTACTGTCCAAATAATTAATAACATCACTAGACATTATAACTATATCACTATCATTATTAAGAGGATTAGTAATATCATGTACAAAGAAATTAATTTTTACATTTTCCTTTATGGAATTATTGAATGCTACTTCTAACATACTTTTCGAAATGTCTGCTGCTGTAACATAAAATCCTTCTTTAGCTAGCAAGATAGATAATGGTCCAGTCCCACACCCTAAATCAAGGACAAGTCCTTCATTAAAGTGTTTCTTAACTATCCTTACATAGATGTCATTTAAGTTATGATCAATAAATCGATCATAATAAGCTGCTAATTTACTGTATATCATTTGTCTATATCTAAATCTAACTGATCTATTCCAACCATCATTTTCTCAATATTATAATATTCTCTTTCTTCTCTAGTAAAAATATTTACAATAATGTCTTTACAGTCAATTAGAACCCATGATTTAGAGTTTCTTCCTTCAACTACGGGGTGCGGAAGCTTGTTTTCTGCCAAGTCTTGGTTAATATGGCTAATAGCAGCTTGCAACTGACGATCAGACGTAACACTAGAGATAACAAAATAATCAAAGAATGGTGATTTAGTCCTCGTATCAAAGACAATAATATCAAAAGCATTAATATCTTCTAAAGCATTTACAATAATTTCAATTTTAGTCATTTTTTTCCTCCAATAAATTTCTATAAAAATGTCTAGCTTCAAAAGCAATCATTGGTATCTTACTATGTTCTTTTTCATAGAATATAATAGAATCATTAATTGCCGTGAATACGGCTAAATCTAGTGATTCCTTAACTAGTTTTCTAACCTTCACACAAGACTCGTATGTTCTATTTGGCTCAGTATAGTCACTTATAAATATTACCTTTTCATACATGCTCATGTTTGCTCTACCTACTGTATGATTTAAAATAGAGTTAAGAATTTCTCCATTTGTAATATTATATTTTCTTTTTGCTAATACATAAGCACTAAATGCATGTAGAAGTTTATCATTATATTCATCATATATAAATTTCGTTTCGGGAAAATAACTGTCAATTATCTTAACATTATCCTTTTTAGAAAAGTATTTTGTTATATCATGAAGAAGAGCAGATATTACAAGTACATCCAAATCTAAATTATACTTTCTACCTAATTCAAGAGCTGTATCCCTAACACCATATATATGTTTGAGTCTATTTGGATATTCGATTAATTCTCTTTCTAATTCTTCTTGAATTTGCTCAATTGTCAAATTAACGCCTCCCTAATATAAGGAGTTGTATTAGATCTTGTATAAACTTTTAAAGTAATATTTCCTGAAACTGTAACAAATCCAAGTCCTGGAAGTACTACATCTTGTTTATTTTGTGTTCTAATATTGAATGTATGAGATTTTAATGGGAAATCCTCATCGTTTTCAAAAGGTGGAGTTAACAATTTTTTTACTTGATTTTTATATAGTTCATCAGCTTTTTCTAATTTGGTACGATGTACTTTTATAAATTCACTATGATAACATACAAAGCTAGTTCTATCACCTTTAACAAAATCGATTCTTGCTAGTCCTCCAAAAAACAGTGTTTGATTTGAATCTAGTTGGAATACTTTTGGCTTAATCTCTTTTTTTGGTGTTACAACTTTTAATGCTTTTTGTGATAAATAGTGCGTTATTTGATTGTCATTAATCAATCCTGGAGTGTCAATGATAAAGTCATCTCCAAACGGTATTTTAATTAGATTTAATGTTGTTCCGGCAAAGAAAGACACTGTGATGACATCCTTTTTTGAGTCTGCATATGACTTAAGTAAAGTATTAATAAACGTTGATTTACCAACGTTTGTAGCCCCTACAATATAGATATCTTTACCCGCTGCACGTTTAACTATCTTATCGATAATGAGATCTATATTTTTATATTTTACAGCGCTCATTAAATAAACGTCAAGTGGTTTTATTTCATTATCAGCTATAATTTTCCTTAAGTGATGCAGAAGTTTTGGTTCCTTCACAGATTTTGGTAATAAGTCTGTTTTATTCGCTATAATTATAAGATCATTATAATTTGTAAGTTTAGGAATTTGTGGAATAAGTGAGCCTTCAATATCAAAAATATCAATGATCATAACGATCAGTGCTTTCTTGTATCCTATTTCACTAATAATATTAAAATAATCATCACTTGTAATTTTCAAAGGAGTTACTTCATTGTAATTTTTTAAACGAAAACAACGACGACATATAATGTCCTCGTTTTCTTCAGTTAATTTACTTTTTGGTACATATCCTGGTAATGAAGTATCAGTAGTTTGAATAACACTTCCACAACCTATACAATGTAGTTCTTCCATATTAAGGCCTCTTATCTAATGACAATTCGTTATAAGTATCATTGTATTTTAATTTTATTTTATCTAGCATTTTTCTTTCTGTTTTTCGGTTCATCTTTGTATACCATTTTTCTGTTCTTTTCTTTAAGGGATTTACTAATATACTATATGAATTAAATCTATTTGCACAATAAACATCAGTCATTAATTGGTCGCCAATTATAACTGTCTCTTTATGCGAATAATTTTTATCAGCTAATCTAAGGGCTTTTCTTAGGCCAGTTAAGAGTGGCTTTCTAGCGTCACCTACACCTTTGTAATCTGTTCCATCTAAGAATGTCTTGATTCTCGAAGGAACATTATTTGAAATTACAATAATTTCAAATCCTATTTTTTCAATTTCAGTAAATTTATCTAAAATCTTTTTTGTAGGTTTGTCTTCTGCGTATGAAATCAGG
>DAOVWR010000023.1 GCA_030636545.1 Mycoplasmatota bacterium | reverse complement strand
TGAAGGTGTTGAAATTAATGAAGAATTATTTGTAGGGAGACCTCCAACATTTTGTAGTGGGTGTCCACACAGAGGATTTTTCTATGAACTGGGGAAAAAGCGTAAACAAATAGTTGTCGCAGGCGATATTGGTTGCTACAGTTTAGCTGTTGGAGAACCATATAATCTAATGGATTGGCTGGTGTGTATGGGAGCTTCACTAAGCAGTGGACATGGCGCACAAAAGATTTTAGATTTAGACCCTAATAATAAAAAAAGAGTTGTCTCAATATTAGGAGATTCGACTTTCTTCCATACAGGAATCAACTCACTAATTAATACTGTTTATAATGGTGGAAATACAATTAATGTTATTTTAGATAATAGAACAACAGGTATGACAGGACAACAAGATAATCCAGGAAGTGGCTATCAACTTCAAGGAGATTTTAGTACCATTTTAGATATTGAAGCAATGTGTAGAGCTATTGGGATTAAACATATTAGAAGAGTTAATCCAAACGATTTACAACTTGTAAAAGATACTATTAACTGGGCTCTAGAGTTAGATGAAATATCAGTTATTATTACTGATTGGCCTTGTGTACTTAAAAAGAAATATCGAGAAGAAGACTACGGACTATATAATGAAATGTGGAAAACAAAAGACATTGTTATTGAAGATAAATGTACTGGTTGTAAAGTTTGTTTAAAAAGTGGATGCCCATCACTAATTTTTGATTCTGATAATAAAAAAGTTATTATTGATTCAAATACTTGTGTTGGATGTGATGTTTGTCTTCAAATCTGTCCTTTTGATGCAATTGTAAAGGAGGGAGAAGATGAGTAATTCAATTAAATTTGTTGGCGTTGGTGGACAAGGAACAATCTTGGCTGCAAAGATCATGTGTACAGTATTAATAAATGCTGGATATGATGTGAAAATGAGTGAAATTCATGGAATGAGCCAACGTAATGGTAGTGTATCTTCTGAAGTAAGATATGGTGACAAAGTATATTCTCCTGTAATTGAAAAAGGTTCAGCAGATATTTTAGTTTCTTTTGAACAAATGGAAGCTTCTCGAAATATAAATTATTTAAGGAAAGATGGAATACTAATTGCGAATAACCATAAAATAAATTCAATGGTTACTTTGAATGGAAAAATTCCTTATCCTGAAAATATCTTTGAAGCTATTGGAGAAAAAGTAAAAATGTATGTATTAGAAGCACAACAATTCGCAAATGAATTAGGTAATATTAAGGTCGTAAATTTAATTATGCTTGGAGCATTATCTAAAATCTTAGTTTCTAAATCTCTTAACTGGGAAGAGGCTATTAAAGATAGTGTTAAACCACAATTTTTAGAAATAAACTTGAAAGCTTTTAAGATAGGGCTGAATCAAGTAAAGTAGATAGATTTGCCTCCTATAGAAAAGCAGACACAATATGTGCCTGCTTTCTTATTAAATTACTAATATAAGGTCAAATTTTTTATATATATAATATATAAAAGCATTTAAGTGAAAGGGTTTTTATGATATTATATATTGTAGTAACACAATATATTATAAAAGGAGTTTAACATGGAAAATATAAAAGTTGTAATTTGGGGATTTGGAGCCATGGGAAGAGGTATGGCAGATATGCTTTTATCCAAAAAAGGTGTAGAAATCAAAGGTGTATGTGACCTTCATCCTGACTTGGTTGGTAAGAGTATTTTTAATGCTTTAGAGAGTGTTCAAAACAATCATCCGGAAGTGATTGTTACTAGTAATATTGATGAACTATTAGATAAAAATAATTGTGATATTGTATTACTTGCAACGGATTCATATACAAAAAAAGCATTTTCTAAAATGAAAATGATTTTAGAAAAGGGAATTAATGTAATTAGTACAGCAGAGGAAATGGCTTATCCTAAAGCTCAAGATCCTAAACTTGCAGATGAGCTAAATAAAATAGCAAAAGAAAATTCTGTCACAGTTCTTGGAACAGGGATTAATCCAGGATTTATTATGGATTTACTTGTTGTTGCTTTAACTGGAGCTATGACTGACGTTACTCATATAGAAGCAAATAGAGTAAATAGCCTAAGTCCTTTTGGTCCTGCAGTAATGGAAGAACAAGGAGTGGGTATTACTGTTGATGAATTCAATGCTGGTATTGAAGATGGATCTTTAGCTGGGCATGTTGGATTCTCAGAAAGTGTTATGATGATTGCTGATGCAATCGGTATAAAATTAGACAAGTTCGAACAACAAATGGCACCTATAGTGACATCTGTGGATCGAAAAAGTAAGTACGGAGAAGCATTAAAAGGAAATGTTGCTGGAGTTAAAATGACTGGGCAAGGATTCGTTAATGGGGAAGTATTTATTGATATGAGACATCCACAACAAATTGAACCAGAATTAGAAGGAACACATACTGGTGATTACATCAATATTAAAGGTATACCAGAAATTCATATGGCGATAACTCCAGAAATCGATGGAGGTATTGGAACTATTGCAGTATGTGTAAACATGATTCCACACGTTTTAAATGCTCGTCCAGGGCTTAAAACAATGATTGATTTACCCGTTCCACGAGCAATCATGGGAGACATGAGAGGACTACTTGAAGAATAATAAAAGCTGATGAGTTAACAACTTTAGAGGTACTAGAAGCAAGTGGTAAAGGGAAACCCATTAAGAAAAAAGAGAAATGGAAGGTGCAGTTGTAAGAAGAGAGGAAGATTTATATGATTAATAAAGGATCATATGTACGGATTAGAAAAACTTTATTAAAACCCGAAGAAAGAAGTAAGAATTTGCCAATAGAAACTACCAAAGTTCCTTTCAAAATGTGGGTTAAAGGTTTTTTAACAAGTGACGCTGATTTATTTGATATTGTAACTATCAAAACAATAACAGGACGCATAGAGACTGGAAGACTTAAAGAAGCCAACCCTCCTTATAAACATTCATATGGAGATTTCATTCCGGAAATTTTAACATTAAGAGATATTATTAAAAAAGATATGTATGGTGATAATTGTGAATAATGCATATCAAGATATAATGAATCAAAAAAATGAAATAATGAAAAAATCAGTTGGTCTTGATTATGAGAAATATGAGTTAGATGGAATTGGATTTGACTTTGAACTAATGATGAATGATCAAGGATATGATATTGAAAGAATTAGAAAAATTCAAAGTGAAAATATGGTTGGAAATACTCCACTCGTAGAACTTAAGAATATAACTAAGTATGCTAGAAAATATGCAAAAAAAGGTTATGGAGCAAGAATATTTTTAAAAGATGAAGCTGCTAATATAAGTGGTTCTTTTAAGGCCCGTAGAGCTGTTCTTTCCGTTAATCAAGCAAAAGAATTAGGATATAAAGGGGTAATAGCTGCAACGAGTGGAAATTATGGAGCTGCTGTTGCTGCATTAGCAGCAAAGGCAGGACTTGAATGTATTATTGTTCAAGAATGTTTTGACTCAAATAATATCAGTCAACCTGAAATATTGGAAAAAGCTCGAAAATGTGAAGCATATGGAGCAGAAGTTATTCAATTATCTGTGGGACCTGAATTGTTTTATTCATTCTTAAAGTTAATTGATGATACAGGATATTTTAATGCTTCATTATATTCACCATATGGTGTTAAAGGAATAGAAACACTAGGATATGAAGTAGCTAATGATGTGATGGAATTAACTAATAAATTCCCTGAAGCCGTAATTATTACTAATGCTGGTGGTGGAAATTTAACTGGGACGGCAAGAGGTTTAAAAGATGCTGGAGCAGTTAATACACAAATCATTGGAGCTAGTGTTAATTTATATGGTCTTCATATGGCATCCGATACGGATTTTAATAAAAAATCATTTACAACAGGCCATACAGGTTTTGGTATTCCGTTCGCAGTATTCCCTGATAGATCAGATGTACCAAGAAGTGCTGCAAGACCATTACGCTATATGGATAGATATTTAATGGTTAATCAAGGAAGTGTTTTCTTTATGACTGAAGCATTAGCTATACTTGAAGGTATGGAAAGAGGACCTGCCGGAAACACCAGTTTAGCTGTTGCTTTTAGTTTAGCGCAAACGATGAAAGATACTGATATCATTGTTGTCCAAGAAACAGAATATACAGGTGCTGGAAAACATCTATTACCACAATTATCATTTGCCAGAAAAAATGGCGTAGAGATAAAGTTTGGGAACCCTCTTGAGGAAGTGCCAGGTAAAAACATTATCTTCCCTAAAGATGGTAGTTATTTAAAACATCAAGATATTAATATGGACGAACTTAAGAAATCATACTTAAAAAGATATAGAGATACAAAATTAACTGTTCAAGACTATAAGTACTTAGCTGAAGAGTTAATGATAAATATAGATAAAGTAAAAGACTTAATGAAATAGGAGGTAGTCATGAAAGAACGTATTGATGACTATAATACAAGGAGAACACATCTGAAAGATATGAGTGATACTGAGTTAAGATCATACTTCTTAAAACTTTCAGAACAAATGATGGAGCCACTTCTTGATTTGGCTTATACACACACTTCAAAATCAATTGAAAGAAGTGTGCTATTACGCATGGGATTTTCTAGTATTGAAGCAAAAGTAATTGTTAATATATTAGATGATTACGATTTACTTAGAAAAGGAAGCGGACATTGTGTATATGTATTATCAAAAAATAAGAATATAAGTATTTTAGAGGCAGGGCAATTAATTCAAAACGGCGAAGCAACTGAATATCTATTGGAGCATTTTAAAATTTATGAATAAATTACTTCCAAATGAAAAATTAGATATTAGAGAAATTCTAAAAGACATAGAGAATTATCATCCTAAACGCCGAGGATGGATATGGAGAGAAATATCACCACAAACAATTGGTGAATTCACTTATCAACAAGCAAGCCCAGGACTCAAAAATTTTGTAGCACTTCCAAGTGCTAGAGGTCTAAAAAATATAGATCCACAACCAGATGCAGTTATTACAACCGAAATCGCTTCTGGAAGATTTGAAGATGACATAAGAAGAATGAGAATGGCAGCATATCATGGTGCTGATCATATCATGGTAATTAGAACAGCAGGACAATCACACATTGATGGATTGTTAGAAGGGACACCTCAAGGAATTGGGGGAATCCCAATTACTAGAAAGCAGCTAAGAGCACAAAGAAAAGCCTTAGATATAATTGAAGAAGAAGTTGGAAGACCGATTAATTATCATTCTTATGTATCTGGAGTTGCTGGACCTGAAATTGCTGTGTTATTTACTGAAGAGGGAGTTAATGGAGCACATCAAGACCCTCAATATAATATTCTTTATCGAAATATAAATGCTGTGAGAAGTTTTGTCGACGCAGCTGAAAGTAAAAAGATTATGGCTTACGCTGAAATGGCACAAATTGATGGAGCACACAATGCAAATGCAACAGCAAGAGATGCTTGGAAGGTAATGCCTGAACTACTTGTTCAACACATAATAAATTCAAAATTTAGTGAAAAAGTTGGAATTAAGAAAGAAAATATTTGTCTTTCAACAGTTCCACCGGCAGCGTCACCAACACCAGATATTAAACTAAACTTACCATACGCTGTAGCAGTAAGAGAATTCTTAAGTGATTATAAAATGAGAGCACAGATGAATACAAAATATATGGATTCATCGACTCGTGAAGCAACGGTAACACATGTTTTAAATCTATTAATTTCCCGTTTAACAAGTGCCGATATTCAAAGTACTATCACACCAGATGAAGGTCGGAATGTACCTTGGCACATTTATAATATTGAAGCATTAGATACTGCTAAACAAGCAATGATAGGCATGGATGATTTATTATCTATGGTAGGCTTAAAAGATGAAGGATATCTTCAAGATAAGAAACGTGAGATTCAAGAACGTTCAGTTTTAATGATGGAAGAAATCATTGAAATGGGCGGGTATTTTAAAGCTGTTGAAGCTGGAATGTTCGTTGATAGTGGAGAATATCCTGCACGTAATGGAGACGGAATTAGTAGAGACATAAATGGTGGAATTGGAGCAGGTACTGTAATCGATAGAGATAAAGATTATTTAGCTCCAGTGACTGCACATTATGGTTATAACAATGTAGAACAATATAATAAAAAGTATGCAAACGACCCTTCAAAATTAATAAACGGTTGTACTTTTGAAAAACCTGAAATGATAAAATTTATTGATGAGCTTGATGAGACAGATAATGTTTATCTTCGTTTAGATAAGACAGAAAAATATCGTTCTGGTGGTTTACTTAAACCTGAAGTTGAATGGCTAGGGGATGGAACAGTTGTTGTTGATTTATTCTTTGCTACTAATGAAAGAGTTGCTGAAGCAGCAGCACTTGAAACGGGTAGAAAGATGAATCTTACTAATGTTGAAGTAATTCATAAAGAAGTTCTTCATCCGAGTGAAGGTTCTAGAATTCAAATTAAAGGTACTTTCAATTTTGATATTGAAATTGATAAACTAGTTCTTCCTAAAGTAATAGATATTCATTCAGAAGATGAAATATTAGAGTATATAAAGAAAAATCCAATTAAAGTTGTCGCAGGAACCGCAGGGAACGATGAACACAGTGTAGGAATTAGAGAAGTATTAGATATTAAACACGGTGGTGTTGAAAAATACGGTATTAAATATGAATACTTAGGAACAAGTGTTCCAATTGAAAAGTTTATTGATGCTGCTATTGAAACTAAATCTAACGTAATAATGATGTCTACAATAATTTCTCATGATACTATACATTACAAGAGTATGAAAAAATTACATAATTACGCAGTCGAAAAAGGCGTTCGTGATTCTTTAATCTTAATTGCTGGTGGTACTCAAGTAACTCCTGAAATCGCAAGAAAGAATAATATGGATCAAGGATTTGGTAGAGGAACTAAAGGTATTCAAATTGCTAGTTTCATAATGGATAAGCATCGCAAGATGCGAAAGAAATAATGAAAATTGATGTATTAGTAGCTGAAATAGGTTCAACTACCACAATTGTAAATGCCTTTAATATTCATAATCAAGATCCAGTATTTTTAGGTAGAGGAGTAGCGAATACTACAGTTGATACCGATGTAACAAAAGGGCTTCAACAAGCAATAGAAGAACTTACTAGATTTTTAGATGTTGATAGTGTTGAATATAGTGAAATGTTTGCATCTAGTAGTGCAGCAGGCGGGCTGAGAATGACTGTTCACGGACTAGTTTATGAAATGACAGTTAGAGCATCCAAAGAAGCTGCTTTAAATGCTGGAGCAAACATACATCTAGTAACAGCTAACAAAATTACTGATAGGGATCTTTCAAAGATAATTGAAATTGATCCAAATATAATTTTAATAGCTGGTGGAACTGACTATGGAGAAAAAGAAACTGCACTTTATAATATCAAAAGAATCTTAGAACTTGATTTAAAAATCCCAATTATTTACGCAGGAAATATTGAAAATCAAGAAGAGATTAAGGTAATCTTTAAAAATAAAGAAATGGAGAAATACTTAAAAATTGTTGAGAATGTATATCCAAGAGTAGACTATCTAAATATTATTCCTTTAAGAAAAGTTATTTATGAAACATTTGAGGAAAATATTATTCACGCAAAAGGGATGAATAATATTTTAGATATGGTAAATCAAAAAATCATGCCAACTCCAGGAAGTGTAATGGAGTCGACGATGATTTTAAAAGAGAACCTTGGTAATATAATTACGATAGATGTTGGGGGAGCCACTACTGATATTCACTCAGTCTCAATACCGAGTGATGATTTTTTAAAATTTCAAGAAGGAGAACCTCTTTCAAAGCGCACAGTTGAAGGGGATTTAGGAGTATTTATAAATCATAACAATGTAATAGAATTAATACACAAAACTGAACTAATAAACAAAATCTTAATAACAGATAGTGAGTATAAGGATATATTAAAAGACTATTCATATATTCCTAAGTCGAAAATGGAAAAGGATTTTGTATTTGAATTGACAAAAAAATGTGCTGAGTTAGCACTTGATCGCCATGTGGGAGATTTGAAAAAAGTTTATACTTCTTCAGGCCTAAAAATTATTCCAGAAGGAAAGGATTTGTCACAAGTTGAATATATTGTTTTGACTGGAGGGGCATTAGTTAATTTAGATAATACAGAAAGTATTATATTAGATTACATAAAAAGGAATCCAACTAAACTATTACCAAGAGAGAGTGTTGAAATATTAAGAGATTTTGATTACATTCTTTCATCTGTTGGAGTACTATCTTTGAAGTATCCAGATATAGCATTTACACTACTAAAAAAATCTTTAAGAATTGAGTGATTATTATGTATCCGAGAATAATTATTAATAAAGAAAAGTTTAGACATAATTTAAGATATCTACTAGACCTATGTCATGAAAAAGGACTATCTATGATGGCTGTATCTAAGGTCTTTTGTGCTGAACATACTTTGATTGATATAATGATTGAAGAAAATGTAGATTATATTGCTGATTCTAGAATTGAAAATTTAGTTGGTATTGCTTCTGTGATTCCAAAGGTTTTATTAAGATTACCTTCAATTGGCGATGCTAAAAGAGTTGTAATGCATTCGGATATTTCATTAAATTCAGAGATTTCAACAATTAGATATTTAGATAAATACGCTCATGAATTAAATAAGAATCATGGCGTAATATTAATGATTGACCTAGGAGATCTAAGAGAAGGTATATTTGCTAAAACAGAGGTTATTGAAACTGTGAGAAAGATTCTTAAACTAAAACACATTAACCTTAAGGGTATAGGCACAAATTTAACTTGTTATGGTGGGATAATTCCAACTGAGGAGATTATGTCACAACTTGTTGATTATAAGAATCTACTAGAAAATGAATTTAATATCATTCTTGATATAATTAGTGGTGGTAATTCTAGTAATATTGAGCTATTAATTGATGAAAAGATACCCGAAGGAATAAATAATATTAGATTAGGTGAATCGGTCGTTCTTGGCCGTGAAACAGCATTTGGAAATTATATAGATAATACTTATGCTGATGTTTTCACTTTAGAAGTTGAGATTATCGAACTAAAAGAAAAGCCTAGTATTCCAATTGGAACAATAGGAATGAATGCATTCGGAAAGGTACCAAAATTTGAGGATAAAGGAAATATTTTAAGAGCAATTATAGCGGTAGGAAAACAAGATGTTGATTATCTGGAACTGATTCCTTATGATACTGTAGAATTGTTAGGTTCAAGTAGTGATCATATTATAGTTGATATCAGTGAATCACTTAATGTTTACACAGTAGGTGATACAATTTTATTCAAATTGACCTACTCTTCAATATTGAGCCTTATGACGTCTAAATATGTGACAAAAACTTATGAATAATATATACAGAAAAACCTACGCTGAAATTAATCTTAAAAATCTTTATGATAATTATAAAAATATTAAAGCACTATTAAATAATAAAACAATAATTCCTGTTGTTAAGGCTAATGCATATGGGCATGGAGTTATGGAAGTTGTACAATATCTCATAGATAAAGATATCAATTATTTTGCTGTATCTTTATTAGAAGAGGCATTAGAATTAAGACAAGAATTTAAAGATATTGATATTCTAATAATGGGAGTTATCGATAAGGAACAATTTGAGATAGTATCTAGAAACAAATTTACAATTACCATTAGTAATTTTGATCAACTAGAGGGAATTGAAAATTTTAAAGAGCCTCTTATTATTCATATGAAAGTTGATACCGGAATGAATAGACTTGGATTTAAATCAAATGATGATATTTCTAAAGCATTCGAAATCTTAAACAATAACAAGGCGCTTAATCTACAAGGAATTTATACTCATTTTGCTACTGCGGATGGAAATAAAGAATTATATGATATTCAGCTTAATAGATTTTCTACTATTTTAGAATTTCTGAATTATAAGTTTGAGATGATTCATGCTTCGAATTCTAGTTCAACAATAAAATACGAATCAGAGATAGGCTACACTACACACACTAGACTTGGTATAAGTTTGTATGGATTAACACTGGATAAGGAAACTAAGTTTCTTAAAAACACATTCAGTTTAATATCTCATATTTCTGAAATAAAACATCTTAATCCTGGGGATAAAGTTGGCTACGGAGCTACTTATACTGCCAAAAAGAAAGAAATAATTGGTATATTACCTCTAGGCTACGCTGATGGATTTATTAGATTAAATCAAGGTGGGGATGTTGAAATAAATAATAGACGATATCCAATAATTGGTAGAATATGTATGGATCAAATGTTTATTAAAATTGATGAGACAATCACAAAAGATGATAATATTATTATGTTTGGTGGATTAGTCTCAATAGATGAAGTCGCAGATAGATTAAATACAATCAATTATGAAATTATTTGTCAAATTAAATACCGAGTACCAAAGATTTATACTAAATAGAAAAGAGTGATTTTATGAAAATTAATGTGTTTTCAGAGATAGGGAAATTAAAAACAGTTTTATTACACAGGCCAGGAAAGGAATTAGAAAATTTAACTCCTGATTTGCTAGAGAGACTTCTTTTTGATGATATTCCTTATCTAAAAGTTGCTCAAGAAGAGCATGATGAGTTTGCTAGACTGCTAAGAGAACACGGAGTGAAAGTACTGTATATTAAAGATATGGTGGTTGAGGCACTAAACCACCATCCTGAAGTAGTATCTAATTTTATTAATCAGTTTGTTGAAGAATCATTAATAAAATCTAAATCTGTTAAAAGTGCTGTCTATGATTATTTAATTAAGCAAGATAATGAATCTTTAGTTGAGAAAATGATTGAAGGAATTAGAACTAAAGAAATAACTGTCAGGAACCGTGTTTCAATAATGGATATGTTAGAAAATGAATATCCATTTTACACAGATCCAATGCCTAACATATTATTCCAAAGGGATCCATTCGCAAGTATTGGGAATGGAATTGCAATAAATAACATGCTTACAGATACCAGACAACGAGAAACAATTTTAAGTGAGTATATGTTTAAGTTTCATCCGCTGTTTGAAAATGAGGAAATTCCATTTTATATAAACAGAAATAATCGTTATAACAGTGAAGGTGGAGACATTTTAGTTCTTAGTAAAGAGACACTTGCTGTGGGTATCTCTAAGAGAACAGATCCCCGAGCAATTGAGAAATTAGCTAATAAACTATTTAACGGCAACACATCATTTAAAACAATCTTAGCTTTTAATATTCCAAAAACAAGAGCTTTTATGCATTTAGATACTGTGTTTACGCAAATAGATTATGGAATATTTACAATTCACCCCGGAATCAGAAAAGATTTAACTATTTTTGAATTAACAAACAATAATGGTAAAATCAATGTAATAAAAGTAGTATCATCACTTGAAGAGATATTAGAAAAACACTTAAAACGACCAATTAAGCTTATAAACTGTGGTGGTAGCGATAAAATCACTAGTGGTCGTGAACAATGGAATGATGGAGCAAACACATTAGCAATAGCTCCAGGAACAGTAATTGTCTATTCAAGAAACCATGTAACAAATAGAATATTAAGAGAACAGGGAGTAAAAGTCCTTGAAATTCCTTCAAGTGAATTATCCCGTGGTAGAGGTGGCCCTCGCTGTATGAGTATGCCGCTAGAAAGAGAAGAAATATAATTTTAGGAGGAAAACATGAACTTAAAAACAAGGAGTTTTATTACATTATTAGATTACACACCAGAAGAAATTAACTATTTAATTAATCTTTCATCAAAACTAAAGAGTGAAAAATATGAAGGAATCCCTCACAAGCTTTTATCCGATAAAAATATCGTCTTATTATTTCAAAAAGACTCAACAAGAACACGTTGTGCTTTTGAAGTAGGAGCACTTGATTTAGGTATGGGCGTTACTTTCTTAGGACCAAGTGGCTCACAAATGAATAAGAAAGAATCAGTAAAAGATACAGCTCGAGTACTTGGTAGAATGTATGATGGTATAGAGTTTAGAGGATACAAACAAAAAGATGTAGAATCTCTTGCTAAGTATTCAGGGGTACCAGTTTGGAATGGATTAACTGATAAATATCACCCGACCCAAATACTAGCTGATTTCTTAACAATAAAAGAAATATTTGGATACTTAAAAGGAATTAATTTTACATACATTGGAGACTCAAGAAATAACATGGGTAACAGTTTAATGATTGGTTCAGCTAAGCTAGGTATTAACTTTATAGCAGTAGCTCCAAAAGAACTATGGCCTGAGCAAAATCTAGTTGATATTTGTTTAAAAATTGCTAAAGAAACTGGCTCAACAATTAGATTCACTGAAGACAAAATGGAAGGTACTAAAGATGTTGATGTTATTTATACAGATGTTTGGGTATCAATGGGAGAACCTAAAGAAGTTTGGAATACTCGTATTGAACAATTGAATAAATATCAAGTAGATATGGAACTTATGAAAAATGCTAAATCAACAGCAATATTTATGCATTGTTTACCAGCATTTCATGATAAAGAGACTGATGTTGGAGCGTCAATATCAGAAGAATTTGGTGACAAATTTCCACGTGTAAAAAATGGAGAAATGGAAGTAACTGATGAGGTTATTGAATCAAACTACTCAGTAGTTTTTCAAGAAGCAGAAAATAGAATGCATACAATTAAAGCGGTTATGCTAGCGACTTTAGGAGGAGAATATGAGTAGATTAGTTGTAAGCTTAGGGGGAAATGCTCTAGGTAAAAACCCACAAGAACAAAAAGATTTATTAAAAGATATCGCAGTACATATAGTTGAATTAATTAAAGATGGACACGAAGTAGTTATAGCTCATGGAAATGGACCACAAGTTGGAATGATTAATCTTGCCTTTTCAGAATCTTCTTCAACTCCAGCAATGCCATTTCCAGAATGTGGAGCAATGAGCCAAGGGTATATTGGCTACCACTTACAAAACTCAATTGGAAATGAACTAGCAAAACAAAATATCGATAAATCGATTGCGGCAATTGTTACACAAGTAATTGTTGACGAAGCTGACAAAGCATTTGATTGTCCTACTAAACCAATTGGAAGTTTCTATTCATTAGATGAATCGATTAAATTAAAAGAAATAATGGGATATGATATGGTTGAAGATTCAGGTAGAGGATATCGCCGAGTTGTACCAAGCCCTATGCCAATAGATGTTAAAGAAAAAGAAATGATTAAGTCTTTATTAAAAGATAATCATATTGTAATTACTGTTGGTGGTGGAGGAATCCCAGTAGTAAAAAAAGGACACACATTAGAAGGTGTCGCAGCTGTTATTGATAAAGATAATGCATCCGCAAAACTTGCAGAAATTATTGATGCTGACATATTAGTTATTCTTACTGCAGTTGATAATGTATATATCAATTTTGGAAAAGAAAATGAAGAAGCATTACATGAAGTTTCAATTACCAGACTAGAAGAGTTAATAAAAGAAAAACAGTTTGCAGAAGGTTCGATGTTGCCTAAAATAAAGGCTTCTATCAACTTTGCAAAAAATAAAAAGATTTCAGTTATTGCATCTTTAGATAATGCTGAAGCTGCATTTAAACTAGAAGCTGGAACAATAATAAAAGGTTAGTTCAATTTGAACTAACCTTTATTTTTAATAGTTATAGTATATCGATCATAATCAATTAATCCATCACGTTTCATTCGACCTAATTCTCTACTAAGAGATGGTCTTTGTACAAATAATTGATTAGCAAGTTCTTCTTTTGTCATATTAAGACTTATAACGCGAGTCTTTTGGATTCGCTTTTGATGATAGAGATAAAATAGTATCTTATCTCTAACTGAATCTTGTCCTAACAATCTACTCTTATAGTTAAGCGCATATGACTTATCACTAAGAAGTCTTAGGAAGTTTTTTAATAGATCATTGTCATTAAATAAAAATTTCTTAAATACTTTATTAGGAATAAGTGCTATTTTAGTCTTTCCTTGTGTCATCAGTGTACCTGGGAATCCATTGTGCTCATCTGAAAATATCAAAATATCTCCAAACATTTGGCCTTCATCAATTGTGTTAAGAGTGAAGTTGTTACCCCCAAGAGAATAAGCTTTTATTAAAACTCGTCCTTCAAGAACAATACCAATTGATTTAATAACTTCAGATTCCATTGCAAAAGAGTAATTATTTGGATAATCACGAATCTCGATCCTATTAATATCTACACGAGTATTTTTAAATAATTTACAATCTTGAAGTTTCATGAAATCACTCCTTTTGTAACGGTTGTTACATAAATATTTTAACATATTTTTTTAAGTAATAAAGATTATTAGAAAATATATAAATATTTTTTAATTTTTACATCCAAAACTAACATGAAATAAACGCTTTATTTAGGCGTTTAGAAACAGCATATTCCTATATATATAATATAAGGATACAATGCTTCAAAATAAAATAACAAATGTCTTGCATAAGATCTTTTTTTTTGATATTATAGTCAAGACTCACGCCAGAGTCGGGCTACGAAGTGGGAGGTTGCTGACACACCGAGAGGCGTTGTCTTGGTAACAGTGTGTTAGGTAATTCACACCGAGCAAGTCTATATATCAATATAGGCGAAAGGAGGAAATATTAATGGCAGGTCAAAGAATTAGAATCAGATTGAAATCTTATGATCACAGATTATTAGATCAATCAGCAGCAAAGATCGTAGAAACAGCTAAGAAAACAGGGGCTAAAATATCAGGCCCAATTCCGTTACCAACGGAAAGAGAGATTTTTACGATTCTAAGAAGTGTTCACGTTAACAAAACTTCTCGTGAACAATTTGAAAGACGTACACATAAACGTCTTATCGATATTGCGGATCCAACTCCAGCGACTATCGACAGTTTAATGCACCTAGATTTACCATCTGGTGTAGATATCATATTAAAATAAAATAGGAGGTGTACTCATGGCCAAAGGTATCTTAGGAACAAAAGTAGGAATGACACAAATATTTAACGATGAAGGAATTTTAATTCCGGTTACTGTTATAAGTTGTGAACCTAATGTTGTTCTACAAAAGAAAACTATTGAAAATGATGGATATGAAGCAATGCAATTAGGCTTCGTAGACAAAAGAATTAAATTGGCGAATAAACCAGAACTTGGACATTTCGCGAAATCTAATTCAAAACCTAAGCGCTACTTAAAAGAAATTTCAGGTCAAGAACTTTGTAATTTCGAAGTAGGTCAAGAGATTAG
>DAOVWR010000058.1 GCA_030636545.1 Mycoplasmatota bacterium | reverse complement strand
TTAGAGATACCAACACTTACTACTCCAGGAATTTTAATGATTTCTTTAGCTGCATCTTTTAATGCTTTATTAAATATTGTTATTACTAAAGTAACTTGCACATCATCACTAAAGTTAGATGCTCTTACAACTATGTATCTTACTAACCCTCTCATAGTTAAAGGGTCAAATGCATATATTTCATGTTTATCACAAATCTCTAAAACTCTTTGGTTTACTCTATTTATACTTTCGTCTTGTATCGGGCATTCAATAATAGGAACTAAATTGTTTGATTCCTTTTCGTAAAGCCCTGTAGTTATTCCATATTCAGTATTTTTGACAGGCATTTGTGCTTTATAACGATAGTGTTTAGTATTATTCATTCCTATCATACTATTGAATTTAATAGTATCTATATCTAAGTTTGTGTAACGATCAAATGCTTGAATAAGCATTTCCTCTTTAAGAGCTAATTGTTCTTTATAATCTATATGTTGGATTTGACATCCTCCACATGAATCATAATGTTTACAAAAAGGTTTAACTCTTTTTGCAGCTTTAACTTTTATTCTAACAACATCGCCTTTAGTATAGGCTTTTTGTACTTCAGTTATCTTAACAACAACTTGCTCAGGTGGAAAAACCCCATCAACAAAAACGGCTTGTCTTTTATAAAATCCAATACCTTCTCCATTAATTCCTAAACGTTTTATTGTTACTAATACTTCCTGGTTTACTTTTAATAACGGTTCCATATTACACCAACTTTCAACATATTATATCACAATATTTATTATAATCTATCATTTATTCAATAAATGCAATTCCAAAAGCAGTTCCTAAAGAAATTACAGCAGTTCTTTTTGATTTTTCAAAATTTAGTGCCATAGATGAGGTATCATGATAAAGTTCAACTTTAATCTCTCTTTTAAGTAAGACAGAGATCAAATTACTAAGATGAACCTCATAATTTCCTTTTATATAGGCGAGTTTACCATATCCACCTCGCTTTGAATATATCTCTCCATCAATCACATAATTGGCAATTCCAACAATAATATTGCTTCCTTTATAGTTTACAATATTCATGGTATCAATAATAGTATTAATAATAAAACTATCTAATTCTTTTGCTAAATAGATGATTTGGTCTTCAGATTTATGTTTATAAACTAGATAATCTGATTTTATTGGCGCTAGTATACTGTCGATAACTATTTCATTACTCTTTTTTATGATATGTCTTCTTTTGATATTTGTTTGTCCAAAATCAAACAAGAGATATTCACCTTCAACTGTTAAATTAGAAAGCCCTTTAGTACCTAAATCAATAGATCCTTCAATGAAAGACACCTTTAAATCATTGATATTATGTATTAATAGTTCACTCTCAATTTGGGTATAGAAAATATTTGTTAGAATTGGCGAGGTTAATCCTCCTACAAAAATAATATTTTTGACACTTTTCCAATAATCCCAATGGATATTAGTCCAAGATTCGCGATTTTCTAGTGATTTCTCTGAGGGATTTCTTAAAGTAATTAATACACTTGCTAATTTTTTTCCAAAAGAAGTGGCTATTTCATTTGCTTTCTTATAAATATTTTTATTTTTACTAATAAGTGCATTATTAAATTCTTCTAGAATACACTCATCAGTTATATCGCTAGAAAAACCGAGAAAATCTCGGTTATTTTTAATTTCTTGTACAATTTTTTCTGGTCTAAACAAATCACTAGCTAATGCATCATTGATATAAACACTATTAATAGATGCGATTGGCAACATTTGTCCATTTTCTTTAAAAGGATTCATATTGTCACCTCTAACCTAAATCTATTCACCAATTATTTTAACTAAAACTCTTTTTCTTCTTTTTCCATCAAATTCTCCATAGAATATTTGTTCCCAAGGACCAAAATCGAGTGATCCATTAGTAATTGCGACAACCACTTCACGGCCCATAATGGTTCTTTTTATATGAGCATCGGCGTTATCTTCATAGCCATTATGATCGTATTGATTATATGGCTTTTCGGGAGCTAATTTTTCTAAGAAACGTTCAAAATCTCGATGAAGACCTGCTTCATCATCATTTATAAAGATGCTTGACGTGATATGCATAGCGTTACATAGTAATAACCCTTCTTTTATTCCACTTTCTAATAAACATCTATCTACTTCTCTAGTAATATTTATTAGTTCTCGCCTCTTTGTTGTATTAAACCATAATTCTTTTCGATAGGATTTCATATATGCCCTCCAAAAAAATTAATATTTATTATACTTTAACTTTGTAACTGTTTCAATATGACTGGTTTGTGGGAACATGTCGAATGGAGTAACTTCTACAACTTCATAGTTATGAGCTTGTAAGTAGTTTAAATCTCTAGCTAAAGTAGAAACATTACATGAAATATAAACAATTGTTGGAATTTCCATTTCAGCAATTGTTTCTAAGAATACTTTGTCGCATCCTTTTCTAGGTGGATCTACAAATAAAACATCAACATCATAGTTTTTCCATGATTTAATAACTGTTTCTGCTTTCCCAACAACAAACTTAACATTCTTAATACCATTATTACTAGCATTAGAATTAGCATCGTCAATTGATTGTTTTACAATATCTACTCCTAAAACTGTCTTTGCATAAGGAGCTACACTTAGACCTATTGTGCCAATACCACAATACGAATCTATTACAACATCATCACTTGTTACTGCGGCATATTCAATGGCTTTCTTATAAAGTTCTTCCGTTTGAACTGGATTAATTTGATAGAAAGATCTATGAGAAATGTTAAACTTAACACCATTAATCTCATCTTTAATAAAATCTTCTCCAAATAGAATTCTTGATTTCCTACCAAATACAACGTTAGTGTTATCTGGATTATAATTATGAACAATTGAAATTACTCGTTTAAATCTTGAAGATAATTTCTTAATGATTATCTCTTTTTTAGGTAATTTATTAGTAAATGTAACTATTGTCACTGAGATATCATCAAATTTATAAGAATTTCTTACTATAATATGTCTAACTACACCTGTTCTAAGTAATTCGTTATATGCCGGAATGTTTAATTCAACAAAAACATTTTTTAAGTACTTAACAATATCAGTTGTAATTTTAGGAATAATATAACATTTTTTCATATCGATAATCTCATGAGATCTACTTTTAAATAATCCTGAAACCATTTTCCCATTAATCTCACCAAAAGGTATTACTGACTTGTTACGGTAGTAATACGGATTTATCATACCCACTGTTTCATGAACGTGTGTTTCAATTTTCCCTAATTTCTTTAAGGTTTCTTTTGTACGATATTTCTTAAAATCTAGCTGCATTTGATAATTCATATGCATAAGATTACAGCCACCACACTCATAAAAATGGTCGCAAATAGGTTCTTTTCTAAAAGGTGATTCACTTTGAATTTCAACTAATCTGGCAAACCCAAAGCTTTTATTAACTTTAATTATTTTTATTTTAGCTTTTTCACCCTTTAAAGCGTTAGATACAAAAACAGGGAATCCCTCAATCTTACATACTCCCATTCCATCATGAGTCATATCAATAAACTCAACATCATAAAACTCATTCTTCTCGATCATCTTTACACCTTCTTGCCTTAGTGATTATAAAAAAATATCACCGCTATTACTATTATACCACATTATTACGATTTAATGACAAAACCCCTGGATACTTTTATATTGCTTTAGACGTAAAAAAAAGGACCAAAAGGTCCTAAGAGGAGAGATTCTATTCAATAATAATTTCTACTATGTCACCATCTGCAGATTCAATATCTACAATTTTACCTAGTGATCCTTTATCAATCATATCAAGAATTAAATCTAAATCTAAATTCATATCATCAATTTGATCAATTTTCATGAAACCTTTTCCACTTTTTAAAGCTACTTTAGCAAATTCTAATGGAATTTGTACATTAACTTTATCTCCGTCTGCTGAGAGAACTCTAATTTTAAACATTTTGAAACTGTTTCTTTCTTTTTTAGTTACTGAAGTATCACTGTCGCTTTTATCTAAAGCTTTGAGCAAGTCTGCTCCTTCTGCCGCTGTTATTGTTTTCTTTTCAATCATTTCTAAAATTCTTAATCTGTCATCACTCATATTATCAACCTTTCTTATTGTAATTTATTTTTTCTATATCTTCTTTTGTTGTCTAATTCTTCAATAAGCATCTTTCTTTCACTCATCCTACAACAAACATTATTAAAATATACTTCGATACCGTACATAATATTACCTCCTATTTCATTAGCTTAGCAGCTTCTAACGCAGTAATTTCGCCAGCTTCTAACTTCTTAAATATTTCATCTTTTTTGATCTTTTCATCATCTGATACTTTGTATCCTAGACTTTCGATCACATCATCCATGTTTCTTTTAACTGTTGGATATGAAATACCTAATTCTTTTTCAACTTGTTTAATGTTCCCTCTATTTTTTATAAATACTTCAATAAAGTATAGATGTTCTTTTGATAAGTAATTAAACTTCGAGAGTTGGAAAGCTCCACTGATCTCTGTATTACAATTTGTACACTTAAGTTTTGTTACAATTAAATCACTTTCACATATTGGGCATGCGCCAATTACACTTTTTATCATATTCTCTTTCCTCCTACATTATCTTAATGTCGACAAGTGCATCACTTGATTCAACAGATATTTGTGTATTTTTTGAATATTTAAGTAGTCTTGATATTTCTTTAAAGTCAACTTCATCTGATTTAATAAATCTTTGTCCTAGTCTAATTCCCATTCTAGCAAACATAATTGGAATTGGAATTGCGAATAAAATTCTTAAGAAAGTATTTAATCCTCTTCCTTCTTCAGGTATTTTTACTCTCATCTTAATAAAGAATGCTCTTTTACCTATTTTAGTTTTCTTCTCTGGATACAGTTCATTATAAGCTTCATATGCTGTTAGTTCATTTTTCGCAATTTTCTGAAGTACTGTTTTTTGATTCACACTAATTCACCACCTATTTAATTAATTTTGTTTATGCATTTATTAATTTTGTTAACTCGCACCTTAATAATATTAAACTTTTATAACTTTGTCAAGCATTTTATTAAAAAATATTAAAATAATTAATAATTAAATTAAAAATATCAATTTTGTCGTTAATAATATTAACAAAATTGATATTTAAGTTTATTTATTTTCTTCTGGTTCTTTTATTTCATTTAATAATTGTCTCCCTAATTCATTATAAATTAGATGGAATCTTTTATTACTTACAAACTCTAATACAGCTATTGCATCAAGTTTCCTTCCTACTTCTAGATATGCAAGAGCCAAATAGTACTCAAGTTCCATTACTAAGTAGCGTTTTTTTTGAACAGGAATCAATTCTATTAGTAATTCAATGACGTCTTCATATCTTTTCTCAAGCAAATATAAAGGAACATCAAATGCTTTAAGATGAATGTCATCACTTTTCCCAAACTCTTTTAATTTTAATTCCGATAGAATAATCTTGTATTCATCCAAATCTTGATCATTATAAGCAAGTTTTAATAAAACTATATAATATATAAGGATAAGTTTTGGATATTCCATAACATTTAATCGATCAACTTTATCAATCGCTAATCTAGCTTTTTCGTATTCTCCCATATATACAAATGCATGAGCCGAATACAGTTGAATTACTGTTTCATCCTTTTTAGCATACTTTTTTTTAACAATATTTAAATAACCAGCTGGATCACATAAAGACTCTAAATAATATTCATAAGTTCCTTTAGTCCTTATTCTAAAAACTATTATCGGTAATGAAACAACTAATACTCCGATAAGAATATAGTTTCCGGGTATATAAAGGCTTAAGACATAATAGGCTATGATAATAGCTATTACTTTAAAAGATAAAATAAATGATTGTTTTATCATTATTGTTCAGCATTCTTTCTAATCGCAGTTATTCTATCAGCTACAGGTGGATGAGAATAAGTTAACTTTACATATAATGGATGAGGAGTAAGGTTTGAGAAATTTTCTTTTGTTAAAACTCTCAAAGCATTTTCAAGACCAGTTCCATAGCCATGTTTACGAGCAAACTCATCAGCCTGATACTCATGCTTACGAGATAAACCTGATGTAATAAGTCCAATTAATATAGAAATTGGTGATAACAATACTGAAAATATTATTATTCCAAATCCGAAATGACTACCAGAGAATCCAAATGCCATACTAATTTCTGGTGAATTAAGAGTAAACAATAAGACACCTAGATAAATTGAGATAATAACAATTGTCTGAAATAGCCCTGATAGAATATGTTTATGCTTACTGTGTCCGATTTCATGTGCTAAAACAGCCACAATTTCATCAGTAGACATTTTTTCTATTAAAGTGTCATATAATACTACTTGCTTCATTTTGCCAAATCCGCTAAAGTATGCGTTTAATTTAGTAGATCTTTTAGACGCATCAATAACACTTACTTTATTAACTTCATATCCAACTTTTTTTGCAAAGTTTTGAATACCTTCTTTTAGTTCTCCATCTTCAAGTGGTCGTAATTTATTAAAAATAGGAACAATAAGTTTTACATAAAATAAATTAACGAATAGCAATATTGAAACTATACTAAGCCAAGCAAATAAATAGAACATACTACCTACTTCATAATACAAAGTACTGAGCAAATAAATAAGTCCGCCACCAAAGATAATTGTTAAGATAATATTCTTAATCTTATCAACAACAAATGTTTTCATTGTTGTTTTATTAAATCCATATCTCTCTTCAATTGAGAAATGACTATAATACGAAAAGAACAACTGAATAAAAAAGTTTATAAAATGATAAATCCCAAGAAAAATTAATATTTGAATATGAATATTTCCTGAAAGATTTAAGGAAATTGATTCAAAATATGGGAAAGCTCCAACAAATAAATAGATAAGCATAATAAATAACCCAACAAATGAAGAAACTAATCCGAAGCGGTAGTTTTCCATAGTATAACTCAACCAAGTATTATATTCCTTCTTATCATAGATATCAGAAACAACCTCAGGAATGTCTGCCTTACGGTGTTTATAGTTCAATATTGATAACCAAGTATCAAATAAAAATGATGCGATAATTAATGTAATTATTAATACAAAAATAAAAGTTTCCATATTTTCTCCTCCTTATATAGAACCATTTTAACATAACG